>CAINUH010000228.1 GCA_903853735.1 uncultured Desulfomonile sp.
CGTACCTGTTCGAAATGGCAAACATAAGGGACCAGTGCTCGTGGGTCCACATGGGTGTTAAAGAAAAAGGCACGCAAAGGGCCAAGACTCAGATTTCCATGGCAGTGGCAAAAGCTGCCCGGTTGAGGGAGTTGAGCCGTATTCAGATTGGTTTGACGCATAGGGCCGTTGTCATTGGAGCCGGAATTTCAGGCATGTCTGCTGCTCTGGCCCTGGGAAACATGGGCTATGAAGTGGATCTGATTGAGAAGCAAGAACGCCTTGGAGGTTTGCTCAATGATCTTAATCTGATTCTCCCATCCCATCAACCTCCCTCTGAATTGCTCAACGATCTCATTGGCCGACTTAATGAAAATCCCAACGTCGTCATTCATACCGGATCCATGGTAAAAAAAGTTGAGGGTTACGTCGGCAATTATGTTGCAACCGTGGAAGAAAAAGGGGCCGAAATAAAGCTCAAGACAGGAGTGATCATCGTCGCTGTGGGGGCTAGGGTGCTTAAACCGGATGGCATCTTCAGTTACAACGGCCAAACCGTCGTCACGCATCTTGAGCTGGAATCCATGTTTCGTCAGGGTATTCCGGAAATTAAGAACGTGGTCATGATCCAGTGCGTCGGGTCGAGGTGTGCAGAAAGGACCTATTGCTCGCGTATTTGCTGCATGACCGCAGTCAAAAACGCCATACTCTTGAAGGAAGCCGATCCGTCAATCAACGTGACCATTCTCTATCGAGATATGCAGATGTATGGGGTGGAAAACGAGGACATGTTCCGCCGCTCAAAAGAAATGGGAGTCCGTTATGTGACTTACGATCCGGACCGGCCGCCCACAGTATCGCAGGGCTTCGTGAACGTGTATCATCTTCGCATGGGAAAAGAGATCAATATCCCTGCCGATTTAACTGTGCTGTCTACTCCCCTGATAGCCCAGGAAGACGCGGGAGATATTTCCACCATGCTGAAAGTCCCAATAAATGAAAATGGGTTTTTCCTCGAAGGCCACGTGAAGTTGAAGCCTTTGGATTTCGCTACGGATGGGGTGTACCTGTGCGGGAACGCCCGTTTTCCTTCAACCGTTAGGGAAGCCGTGGCTCAAGGTTTAGGAGCCGCTGCCCGAGCAGCAGGTGTGCTCTCCAAGGAAGCCCTTTACACAAGTGGAATTGTTGCCGATATTAATGCAGAGACCTGCTGCGGATGCCTGGGGTGCGTGCAGGTTTGTCCTTACGGCGCCATCAACTATTTTGAAGACAGAAAAATTTGCCAAGTTAATAAGGTGCTTTGCAAGGGATGCGGAGGCTGCGCTGCCACGTGCCCGTCAGGAAGCGCCAGACTGGACGGATTTTCTAACCAACAGATCTATGCCCAGATCGAACATGCCCTAGCCGGGTGAGAAGCCGATAGAGTGCGAGTATAAACAGGAATTTCGGCCAGAGGAATCAGGATGTCCAACGAAAACTTCGAACCAACCATAATCGGTTTTTTGTGCAACTGGTGTGCGTACGCAGGGGCCGACTTAGCGGGAGTGAGCCGCCTCCAATACCCACCAAATATGAGAACCATAAGGACTCTCTGCTCAGCAACCGTAGGGCCTCACCAGATCCTGAAGGCTTTCCAGAAGGGTGCGGACGGAGTTTTTGTGGGCGGCTGACACATCGGGGATTGCCATTACCTGTATGGTAATTACATGACCGTAAAGAGAATTGCTTTTATGCAGAAACTCCTGGAGTTTTCGGGTATCGATCCTGAGAGGCTGGTGCTCAAATGGGTATCTTCTGCCGAAGGACCCAGATTTGCCCAGGTCGTGACCGACTTTGTAGAAAAGATCCGCAGGCTGGGGCCATCCCCGCTGCGCAGTAGCTCTAGCGCCGTCGCGGCAGCCTGAGGACTCTCGAAACAATGTAACGAGAGGAATCTACTGTTTAAGCCAGGCGCCTTGTCAACCGGGAAAATCCATGATCGACCAAGTAAGAACTCATGTTAAGATGCTTATGGACGAGGGAAAGATAGAAGCTTTTCTTGGCCTCAAGGACTGTTTTGGAAACATCTTCCCGCATCTTTACGACAAACCGTAAGAACTCGAAGAGGGCTTCAGTGTTGGCGATTTGAAGGGACCAGGAGACTCTCGTTATCCACTGGCAAACATTCTCATGACCGTGCTTTCACGAGAGCCGGAAAAACATTTTGGAATCCTGGTGCGCGGCTGTGATGATCGGGCGCTCAATGAACTTTTGCGTTGGAATCAAATTGCCTCGACTGACCGGATAGTCAGGGTGGGAATCGCTTGCCCATCTGAACTTGCCGAAGCACACGAGTGCAGAAAGCCTTTCCCTGAAGAGATCGTTGCCGGAGAAAAGGCCCAGCCTGTTTCCAACGCTTCGGTTGAGGTGCTCATGTCCAAGGATTTGAGTGCCAGGCTGGACTACTGGATCGGTGAATTCGACCGATGTATCAAGTGCTACGGTTGCCGGAATATCTGCCCGGTGTGTTTTTGTAACGTATGCACCATTGAAGACGATAATCTGATCCGAACAGGCGACCTGCCCCCGGAGAATCCGATGTTTCATTTGACCAGGGCTGTGCACATGGCCGGCAGGTGCATCGATTGTAATCTGTGCACCGAAGCATGTCCGGCTGAGATTCCATTAAGGACCCTTTACAAGAAAGTGGCGCAGATAATCCAGGATGAGTTTGGATATGTTACCGGAGAAGCGAGTGGCGAAAAATCACCGCTCAACCTGTTGGGGCCTGATCCAGGTCACACTGCTGCCAACGATTAACATGCGATACGGCGAATCAATTCAATAGCTCCATCATCCGGCCGACAATTTGTGCTGTCGGATGCAACTTCGCTATCCGGTAATTCCAGAAAAGATAATTTTTGAGTTACCCGGCATGTATGCTATAATTATACAATATTGCTAGGGTTACAACTGTGGAATTACCCTCCAAAGAAACTGTGATGATCAGTTTTTCTGATGAGACCATCCAGCGAGATTCAGGCCATGCCGGACCGCAAATCCGGATTCATCGGCTGTTTCGATGAACGCGGACCCTATTCAAAACCGACTGCCAAAGGAGACGTCCCGTGCTTGCCGTTGCTGACTGTGTTCTCGTATTAATTGATGTTCAAGAAAAACTTGCTGCTGCCATGCACGAAAAAGAGGCACTGCTTGAGAATACTGTTAGGCTGGTGAAGGGGGCCGGGATTCTCGGTATTCCCATATTGTGGACCGAACAGAATCCAAGGGGACTGGGTCCTACTGTGCCTGAAGTGCGTGCTTTGATCAGTCAAACAAAGCCGGTTACCAAGTTGAGCTTCAGTTGCTGCAAAGAAGAGGGCTTTGTGCGTGCACTTAATGAAGTCAAGAGAAACCAGGTTCTAGTAGCGGGGATAGAGTGTCATGTCTGTGTGTACCAGACGGTTGCGGACCTTGTGCAAACCGGGCATGAGGTTCAGGTCGTGACCGACGCCGTGTCTTCAAGGACGTTTGAAAACAAAGCGATCGGTTTGGAAAGAATCAGGCAGTGTGGGGCTACCCTTACCAGCGTAGAGACGGCACTGTTCGAGCTTCTTCGAAAAGCGGAAGGAGACGAATTCAAGCAGATGCTCAAGGTGGTCAAGTAGATGGCGCGTGAACGTTCCCGTGCTTTCTTTCGGCAAGACAATTGAGACGAGCATACGGATTATACCAAGTCGTCTTTGTGAGCGTAACCTTGACAGGCAGGGACGCCTGTCACCACCAATAATCTGTTTCGGAGGATTACCTTTCTTAAAGCGAAACAGTATTAGTCGTTGCCTCGGCCCGCTGGGAGCGATGAGCAGCCCGGAGACTTTTTTAACCGGATTGTTTACAAGTTATCTGGGCAACAGCTATAATGCAAATTTCAGAATTGTCTTCATACGTGGCCATCGGCAATAAACTTGGCGCGAAAAGCCACGAAGAGATTGCTTCGCTACCCCCGGCAATGATATAATTCAAGGCTCGTTATTGCAATGAGCGGGCGGCAACCAAGCAATCTCTGTGGCGCAAGAGGCTGACTCTTGGTCCCCCAACAATCGGACATTACTCTTGTCAGCTTCGGATAGGTGAGGTTTTCTATCCTTTGGAGTTTGAATGGGTTAAGCAGTGTCACAGGTGTCGGTACACCTGGGCGCACATTGTCAAAGAGCGAGGTCGCATTCATTTGTCCCGGAAAGGAGTGACTACATGAGATGTAAGGTAAGGAACCTTCTTGCAGTGCTGGTCGTATTGTCCGTATTAGTCTTTTTACATTCTCAGGCTATTGCAGACAAACCGATTGTCGTGGGCGCCCCTCTCTCGACTGCCTTCTTGTATGGTTGGGCCGCTGAGAGGGGTATGAAGCTGGCTGTTGAGGAGATAAATAATGCGGGCGGGGTTAAGGTCGGCGACCAGAAACGACCCTTTGCAGTTGAGGTCATCGACACGCGTGACCTTGAACCCGGCGTCCCGGTGAGCGAGGCCCTTTTGGCCGTGGAGAAGCTTATATTGGAAAAGAAGGTCGACTTCCTTGTCGGAGGGCCTGTACGCTCCGAGGCAGCCCTGGCAGCTATGCCCCTCCTTTCCAAGCATAAGAAGGTTTCCATATTGACCACTGGTTCGCTTACCCCGAAGTATCACGCAACCGTGGCTGAAAACCCGGAGAAGTTTAAGTATTGCTTCCGTATTTCCGGCGAAGCCGCATGGATGGTAAAAGGCGAACTGGTTCCCTGTTTAGAATATATTGGGAGTCAATTCGGCTTGAACCGCCTTGTCATTATGGTCCAGGATGTGGCCCACGCGAGGGCGGGCGGTGAGATGCTCGCAAAAATGATGCCCGAGAAAGGGTGGCAGGTGCTGGGCGACCCGTTAGTTTTCCCGACCGGCACGACCGACTTTTCCATGGGATTGCTTGAAGCCAAGAAGAAGGAAGCCCAAGTCATCATCATCTGGATGGACATGCCGGAATCAGCAATCCTTCTCAAGCAGTGGCACGACATGAAGGTGCCTGCTCTGCCCTTCGGGGTCGTCATTGCTGCGGCGGAGCAGCCCGGCTTCTGGAAGGCCACAGAGGGCAAGGGTGAGTACTGCCTGGCCAATGTCGTCAACGCCGGCAATGTCCCCAGTGAGGCTACTCCCTGGACAATGAAGTTCGTCGATGCCTATAAGAACAAATACGGACTTGAACCCGAAGGGTACGGCACATCGTCAAGCTACATGGCGGTGTACGCTTTGAAGGACGCCATAGAACGCGCCGGATCCATCGATCCCGACAAAGTGGCAGATGCCCTGAAACAAATAGATATCAAGGGTGTGTACGGGCGAGTTCGATTCGACCCGAAGTCCAATCAAATCATACCGAGCCTGGATCCCGAAGAAGGGGCTGTTGGTACAGTGTTTCAATGGCAGGCCGGCAAAAGAGTGGTGGTATTCCCACCCAAGATTGCCACTGGACAAATTTTGCTTCCGCCGTGGATGAAGAAGTAATCTGTGTCGAGAAGTTGCCTGCTGTTGCGTGAATGGCAGGAATGGGCGCCTCGTTTGTCTCGTTTGAAAAGGTGTCGCACTGGTTTGGTTTATCTCTCAGGCAACCTGAGGTGGGTTGTCTGAGGATCCTCTTGTAGGGCGGCAGAGGGGTGAGCCGGAAAACGGCATGAAGGGACCCTGCGTGTACAGGTATTCTGATTTATGGAAATAGTTATTTACGGAATCATCAACAGTGTAACCTTGGCCTTAATGGCCCTGGGCTTTACTCTGGTATATGGGGTCAGCCGTTTGCCGAATTTTGCGCACGGAGCCTTGTACGTTCTCACTGGTTACATCACATGGCTCTTGCTCAACCGCGTCGGTCTCAATTATCCTGCTGCCATATTGGGTTCCCTGATCATTACCGGGCTTGTCGGAGCGGCCATGTATCAGTTCATACTTGTTCGTGTCAGGGGTATGGCCATCTCGGAGATTATAGCCTCCTACGCGATCGGATTGGCAATGCTTGAGGGGTTGCGATGGGGAGGTCTCAAGGGTGCAACATTCACCCTGCCTCCATTTGTGGAGGGGAGCATAGATGTACTCGGAGTTTCAGTGGACTTCCAGCGTGTGCTCGTCGTGGTAATAGGAGCCACACTGTTCCTGCTGCTGTGGCTCTTCGTAAGCCGAACCAGCCTTGGCCTGGCTTTGAAAGGAATGGCTCAGGACGAGCGCGCTGCCATGACTTTGGGTATTGATTCCGATCGAATGGCCGTTGTTTCGATGGCCCTTGGATCCGTACTTGCCGGCATTGCAGCGCTGGTGCTCCTTCCTCTCGGAAGCATAGTGGTTGAGGCAGGCTACAATGTTCTGATCATGGCAGTGGCGGTTTGTATCGTGGGAGGACTCGGAAGTTGGACTGGGGCCATAATGGCTGCTTTCATCATCGGTTTTGCTCAAATTCTGACCGTGGTCTGGCTTGGGGCGCACTTCCAGGTGGTGGTCGCACTAGTGGCCATCATTGTGACCTTGATCTTGCGGCCTAGCGGCCTGTTCGGAAGGCAGAAAGAACTTGAGGAGAGAGTCTAGGCCATGGCCGCAAGTAAGCAAGACAGACGAAAAGAGCGGCTGGACCGAGGGATAAAGGTGCGTACCGATGGAGTGTATGCGATCTCCTCATGGATTGAAATTAGCTACCTATTGGTACCCCGCCTGTTCTTCATCCTCGGGTTGTTATCCTTGCCAATTCTGCTCGATCATTTTCCATACTGGCAGCGGGTAGTGTCGATTATTTGTATTTACGCACTGTTAGCCATGGGTTTTGATTTCCTTGCCAACTACGTGGGGCTGGTTTCGTTGGGTGGTGGCTTCTATATTGGAGTGGGAGCTTATATCGCGGCGCTCTTAAACACCAAACTGGGCCTTCCACTCATAGCCACTATCCCCTTAGCCACTGTGCTGGGAGCTGCCGTCTGCACGCTACTCTTTTTACCCTGTTTGCCATTGAGAGGCGTATATTTTGCGATTGTCAGCCTGATGTATCCGCTCTTGGCAGCACGCGTTATTGAGGCTTTTGACATTTTCGGCGGCACGGACGGAATTCTGGGAGTTGACGGATTCCCCGCTGCTTGGATGGAACAATACTTACTCGTGGGTAGTGTTTTGATCATCGTGTTTGCCCTGAGAAGACTGGTTGACGAAGATGTCGGACTAGTTTTTCGCGGGGTCAAGGATAATGATCAGGCGGTCAAGGCTTCGGGAATCAACATCACAACCTACAAAGCGATAGGAGTTTACATATCCTCAGCGCTGGGCTGCTTGGGCGGAGCTTGTCTCACACACTTTTACATGTGGGCGGGTATTTCTCAGTTTGCGCTGGATTTCTCCATCATTCCCATTGCCGCCACCGTGGTTGGAGGAGGCGGGACTCTGATCGGACCCGTGTTGGGTTGCTTTGTTTTGGTTCCTATTTCAGAGTTGCTACGTGACTTCGGGACGCTTCGTATTGCGGTATATGCCATCATCCTCACCGGTTTCATTGTATTCAAGAGTGAGGGAATAATGAACTACGGCACGAGGAAGTACCAGCAGTTTGAGAGGTGGGTTCAGATATAGACAATTTAGGCCCAACTCTACATTTCAGGTGGGCTGGTCTCTCAGGCTTGTGTCCGGATTGAACTGATTATTGGTTTGGAAACAAGATGTCTAGTGAGCCCAAAGAAAAAATGGACGGCGAAACCCTGCTGACCGTGGAAAATATCAGCAAGAGTTTCGGAGGAGTCGCTGCTCTTTCAGCAGTGAGCCTTGAAGTCAACCGTAGAGATATCATGGGGATCATCGGCCCCAATGGGTCCGGCAAGACCACCTTGGTCAACACTATAACGGGATTCGTCAGTCCGGATAACGGGAGCGTCGTTTTTAAAGGACAGGACATCACGGGTCTGGAACCCCACTTGATTGCCGATCTGGGGTTGACCCGGACTTTCCAGGTGATGAGGCCCTACTACTCCTTGCCTGCCTTCAAGAATCTTATAGTTCCTCTCTTCTCACCCCGTGCCCGCCGGACAGGAGGTTGGCGTGGCGGCGGCAAGACGGGAAGTCGCGACACGGTTGCGGTAGACATCCTCGAAGAGATAGGGTTTGAGCGCGACTCCTATGTTCCCTACAAGATGGCGTCCTCACTGCCGACCGGGTATCTCAAACGGTTGGAGCTTGCCCGGTGCCTGGCTTTGAGGCCCGAACTCATTATCTGCGATGAGGTGTTTTCGGGTTTGAGCATGAGTGAAATCGCCAGCATGGTTCCTCTGATGGAAAAACTCCAGATGGAGGGTATCACCCTGATCATGGTGGAACATCGCCTTCGAGAACTCTTTCGCCTGGCAAATCGAGTGATCGTGCTCAACTTTGGTTGCAAGATAGCGGAGGGCACGTCTGAGGACGTGATGGACCATCCGGAGGTCAAGGAAGCCTACTTCGGTTCTGAGGAGGTTTTCAGTTATGTTTGAAGTCAGGGGGCTGATGGTTTTCTATGAGAATATGTTGGCGTTGAACAACGTCAGCCTTACCTGTGGACAAAAACAGATAATAGGTGTTTTTGGGGCCAATAGCGCAGGCAAGTCAACTCTCATGTACACCCTCTCGGGCATCATGGAAGATATAAGAAAAAAGGAGGAAATGGCTGGAGGCGAGCGGATCACCATTCGCGGACAAATTTTTTATAATGGTACCGACATAATGGACCACAAGCCTTCACACCGTGCAAAAGCGGGTGTCATCCTTTGTCCTGAGCGCCGCCGCATCTTTCCGGAGAGTACGGTTTTAGAAAATCTTAAGATCGGGGGCTATCTTGCCACCTCTCGCCAGGTGTCGGAAACGTTAGAATACGTTTTCACTATTTTCCCGGCCCTGACGCGGTTATCGAAGCGTCTGGGAGGATTTCTCAGTGGTGGAGAGCAACAGATGCTGGCGATAGGTAGAGCGCTGATGGCCCAGCCAAAGCTGTTGCTCCTGGATGAGCCTCTCTTGGGCCTGAGTCCTTCAATTCAATACTTGTTGGCAAAATCCATCAAGGACATTCGAGACCATCGAGAAATGTCCATAATCGTTTCAGAACAATATGCAAGACCGATTATGCCCATCATAGATTACGGCTATATTTTGGAAAACGGGGCGTCCGTAGTGGAAGGGACAAAAGGCGAGCTTATGGATAATCCGGACGTTAAGTCCGCTTATTTCGGATCATGACCTGGAGGTAGCCATTGCAGCCGGAATTGACTTTCACCCGCTTCGAGCAAGCATGCTCTAAGTATCCCAATAACACGGCCATTGTTTTCCTCGGAGAAAGGATTACCTTCCGGGGACTTAAGAACAAAGTGGACCGCTTCGCCTGCGGCCTGACAGGGTTGGGGGTAAAAAAAGGCGACCGAATTGTCATCTACCTGGCCAATTGCGTTCAGTTGGTGATAGCGTTTCTGGCGTCCCAGAAAATAGGGGCCGTCGTTGTCCTGGTTGCCCCAATCTACACTTCATACGAAATCGAGTACATGATCAATGATTCCGGGGCTAAAATCATAATCTGTCACGACACCAACTTTGGCTATGTGAGAGAAATATGGTCGGCCACAGGACTTACTCACGTTATAGTAACCAATCTTTTCGACATGGTTTCAAGGACAAAACGGCTGGTCGCAATGCTATTTGACAAAGTCCCTCATGGCAAAGTGGAAAGGGGGCCGAATACCGTTCCATTCCGTAGCTTGCTCAAGGCTCCCCCGAATCCCCCTGAAGTGAATATAGACCCCAAGGTAGATCTCTCCTACATTCTGTATACAGGAGGGACTACCGGCTTCCCCAAAGGAGTGCCGGGCAACCACTGGGGCCACACTTCTTATGTAAACGATATCACGGACCATGTGTTTCTGGGACACGTAAAGCCGGGACAAGATTCTTACATCGCGATCAACCCCCTTTTCCACATAATGGCCCTAGGGCTATTCATGGGCTTGGGGCTCAATCTAGGAAACACAACGGTGCTCATGCCCGTGCCCCAGGTAGATTCAATACTCATGGCCATCCAACGTCACCGAGTTCGATGGATGCTGGGAGTGCCGGCTCTTTATCGTATGATTCTGGAAAATGACCGACAGGATAGTTACAACCTGAGTTCCCTGCGTTATTGCTATTGTGGAGGCGATGTACTGCCGCGTGAGGTGCTCGTCCGATGGAAGGAGAGGGTAGGAGTTCCTATCTATCAGGTCTACGGTTCCACGGAAGCAGGGCATATCACCTATAGTCGGCTGGACGGATCAGAACCTTCGCCCATGTCTATAGGGGTACCCCTTCCGTCCCGGCGGACAAAAATCGTGGATCCCGAGACTTTGGAACCAGTGCCTCCAGGGGAAGTGGGTGAACTTATTGTGACTTCAGATTATTCTATGAAACAATACCTTAACAAATCAGAAGAAACCGCCGCTTCATTTGTACCGCTGGAGGGTGAGACTTACTATCGCACCGGAGACTATGTTAAGAGCGGAGAAAAAGGCGAGATCATTTATGTGGAACGATCAGCGGATATCCTCAAACACAAAGGTTACAGGGTTTCAGCCTCTGAAATCGAAGCTGTGCTGCAAGACCACCCCGTGGTCGTAGGCGCCTGCGTTGTGGGAGTTCCTGATCCAAAGGTGGGTGAACGCATCAAGGCCATAGTGGTTCTCAAGGATGATGCCAAGGGAGTGGGCGCCGTAGAACTTGCCAATTGGTGCTCCGACCGCCTGGCGTCATATAAGGTGCCGTCATACATTGAGTTTCGAGACATGCTTCCTAAGTCCAAGGTAGGCAAACTCTTGCGCCGCGAGATACGGGACGAGGAACGGAGGAAACTTGACAAAGGAAAGAAAGCCTAGGAGCACTATCACGCGTTGGTCACTAAGCTCCGGCAATGACTACGGTCCCGATAATATGATCTATCGATCAATAATCAAATCAAACAAGGATGGGTTATGTCCAGTTCAGATATCTGGCAAGACAAATTGATTCTCGCGGTGGACGATGAGGAAGATGTTCTGGAGACTATCGCCGAGGAACTCCCTCAGAATTCCAATGTGATGTTACACAAAGCCACTACCTTTGAAAAGGCAAGGCAGTATCTCGTTTCTTATACCTATGATTTGGTTATCCTTGACATCATGGGAGTACGGGGATTTGATCTCTTGAAAGTGGCAGCCAGCCGAAATTTCCCTGTTGTCATGCTCACAGCTCATGCATTGAACCCGGATGCCCTTAAGAAATCCATCGAACTGGGCGCCAGGGCCTATCTGCCAAAAGAACAACTCAAATCGCTGGTTGCGTTCCTGGAGGACGTCCTGCGGCTGAGCTACCAGTCCGTGTGGAAAAATGCTCTGGACCATGTCGCAACGATGTTCAACAAACGGTTCGGCTCGGATTGGAGAAAGTCTGAGAAAGAATTCTGGGACGATTTTGAAAATAAGCTGTCGATGGAGGACCCAGCCATAATTAAGTGAATCAGAGCGGCCCCTTCATCGCGGCAAGCTCCCGGCGCATTCCTTTTTTTATCGAGGCATAAGTTTTTCTGTCTTTCTTCGCTAGCATTTCCGCGTGTTCCATAGCTTTCCCGAAGAGTGTATCAGGGGGGTAGGCTGCGTCCACAATTTGCCACTCCTCTGCCTCTTCTCCTCCCACCTTCATGCCGGTCAGCATGAGATGACGAAGTGCCAGGCGATTTGGGAGCAGCGACACAATTCCGTGCATGACCGCTGTGAACGGGATCCGAATATCGATCTCCGGGAAGCAAAACCACCCTTTGTCATTTCGCATGAACCGAAAGTCAAGAGCCGAAGCAAGAATGGCGCCCGCGGCATACGTGTGCCCCGTCAGGCAGCCGACGGTTGGGAGATCCAGAAAGGCCCAGCGCAAATAGAAAGCATCCAGGAGGCCGGCGAATTCCTGGTGGTAGCTGGATGGCTGAGTGATGAGCCACTCGAGATCGATCCCATTGTTCCAGAATTTGTCATGATTGCTGGTGAGAATGAGCGCAGCGTTTTCGTCGCCCCTCTCGACCTCGTCCAGGACTTCATGATATTCTGCCAGGACATCCGCAGTGAATGTGTTGGCCTTCTCACCATTGGTCATGGTCAATATGTAGACTGAATTTTCTTTTTTCAATTCAAGGTTCGGCACAGACATAACCTCCGAGTCATGGACGGGACTTATTGAGTCACAGGATTTTCTCCGGAGACTTCAGGCGTTACAAGTTTATTTCATACTCAAGTTCCAGGGTCAATCGGAATCAGGGTTTGAAATATAAGCCAGTCCCTGGTATTTTGGGGTTATGATCAGAGCGTTGAGACTCGAATACACCTGGAGCCCTGTGTCAGATCACGGCCCGTGGCAATGAGCGAGAGAGACAAACTGATATTTCAAGACCTGACCCTATTGGTCTGAGGGGGTTCGTTATGCTCAGTCAATTCCGACGAATGATGGGACTACTATCTTGCCTGACGGTGTCGATTCTGATCTTACAGGCGCCGGCTCTCGGAGACCAGCTCACGGTTCACGCGAGCCGGGAAGCCGTTGGAACCGACACCGAAACCGGCGCGTGGTCGGTCCGTCTGAAATTCAACCACCCCGTATTCCCGTCCAATTTGGCCGGATCGACGACAGTCACCGCCGACGGAGCCGCTATCAAATTCGACGTCATTGTCCCTAGTTCACGGGAAAAGGCCTCGGAGGCGGGCAGAGAATTCTTGCTCTTTCCCCTGGACCCGGAAGCTAAATCCGGTTCGATCACTATCGTCGTGAAGCAGGGACTCTCAGACGCGGTGGGTAGGCGATCCCTTGCCAAGGACTATATCCACCGGTTTGCCTGGGCCCTGCCGATCACCTTGAGCGACGTCGGCACTTTTTCCCGCTCCAAGACAGACAAGGGCCTAAGTTTCAGTGTTTCAGATTCTGTCTCTCAACGCGATCTGGGCCGGGCCTTGACCGTCAATCCGGCAGTGCGACGGCTGACCGTGTCCCGGGAATCGGACAGGCAATTCCGCATCACTGGGGATTTTGAATATGACCGGGATTATGTCCTGAAAGTGTCTCCTCTGTCCGTTGACAAGGGTCGGGCTGAATTCGTCGCTCAGGAGTTTGCATTCAAGGGTCCGGGAGTAAAGCCCGAAATCTCTTTCAAGTCGGATAGATCCGTAGTGGAGCTTACGGGGAGGCAACTTCTCCCTCTGATTTTCTCTAATGTGAGCAAGGTTCGCTGCACGCTGACGCGCATTCCTCCTGACCTAATCCCTGAAGCGTCAGAGGCTCTTCGCAGCGGGGAAGGCATGCAAAAATTAAGATTGGATGAGCGAGCTTCGAGTTTCACGTCTCTGATCGCTGCGTCCAAGCTGAGCCCTGTCTTCATCAGCCCGGATTCTGTTGACTCGGATGTTTTCTTCGCGCCCGAAGCCAAAGCCAACGTGTTCAACTATTCCATGCCGCTTTCATTCAGAAAGAACCCTGACCAGGGCGGAGCATGGCTCGCTTCTCTGACCGATCCGGATGGCGATTTCAAAGGTGAATCGATACGGTTGATCCAGGTCACGGATCTTTCGGTGACTTACAAAATATCCGGCAAGTCGCTTCTCTTGTGGGTCACGTCTTTGTACACGGGGCAGCCGCTGTCGGATGTACATTTGCTGCTGGTCTCGGGCGATGGTTCCTTTGTAAGTGTCGGCAAAACGAGCAGCGATGGTCTCGTGCTGGTTAAAGACGGCAACCGGTTTCTAACCACAAGGGGCTCTGAAGCTGCCCAGCATCCCATAGATGTTGGGAGCGTTAGGTGGGTGATCGCCGCAACGAAAAATGATTCATGTGCGATTGAGGTTAGCTCTCTGCGCCTCAAACCTTTCACTGTTCTACAGACGGCCCAAATAAAAGAAAAGCCTGATTCGAGGACCGGGTACGTGTTCACCGAAAGAGGGGTGTATCGTCCGGGAGAGACGGTACACTTTAAGTTCGTGTCCAGGGCCTACGAGAACAACCGTGTCTCGGCGCCCGCCGGTGAGAAAGTCAAAATTGAAATAATCGGCCCACGAGAGGATGTGAATTACAGCAAGGAACTGACTTTGAATGAATTCGGCTCATGCTGGGACTCCCAACATGTTGAAAAATATTACCCGGTGGGAACGTACACGATTAGTGTCAAGTCACTACTTCGGAAAGACAACGCCTACACTTTCACTGGTACGTTCATGGTGCAGGAGTTCAAGCGACAAAGACATTACGCAACTTTATCCGTGAAGAGGGAACAGCGGTCTGCTTCCGACTTCGTCGGCGTAAAGGTCGGTGAAGCGTACCTCATTGTTGAAGTCAAAGGGCAGTATTACGTAGGTGGACCGGTAAAAAACGGACGGGTTAGGTGGAGAGCCAACCTCATTCCCGCTACAAACGTGGTGCGGGGGTTTGACGCTTTCTTTTTCGGCAACGAGGACGACAAGACGCTCTTCCTGGAATCAGGAGAATCCACGCTCGATGCCGAAGGCCGGCTTCGATTCGCCGTACCACTTGATTCCAGGCTGCTGACGGGCATTTATGCGGTGGAAATCTCAGCCACGGTTCTTGACATAGATGGTGAGCCTGCGACCGAAGTTGAGAAATACAATCCCATGCCCCGTTTTCTCGTTGGAATAGGCGAGCACCCGAGAAAAGTTCAGACAGGATATTCAGCCCCCTTGAGGATAATGGTGGTCGATGAGAACGGTAAACCGGTCTCGTCCGGCAAGGTCGATGCGGCCATAATGGAAAAGAAGTCCTTTTACGTGGAAAAGAGGGACACTGAAGGAAATCTGAACACCCTTTGGGAAGACGGCTGGCTAAAAACTCTTGGTTCTCAAATCCCGTTGAACCATGGGGAGGGGACTTTTCAGCTCGATTTGAACGATTCAGGGGACTACCTCATCGCGTTTACGTACGAAGCGGAAGGTTCAAAATACACGAGTCAGGCTGTTTTCAAGGTCGGCTGGGAGGAATATGACCGGTGGTCGCGCAACCAGAGAGATCAGGACGTGCGCACGTTCAACGAAGTCCTGGTGTCCATGAGCAAGAAGGAGTATGGCGTTGGGGAGAACGTCCGGGTCCAATTCAATACCGCCAGACCCGTGAAGAAGTGCCTCGTCACCCTCGAAAAGGACGACATCCTGGACTACAAGGTGATCGAGGTTAAGGCCGGGAATGGGGGATACCAGTTTCCCGTCAAAGAAGAGTACCTGCCGAACATATATTTCTCGGTCATCGCAGCAGTGGGCCGAGAGGGCTTCCCTGTCTACTCGAATCAGGCTGACTCGGAAATCCCCACCGTCTATTTCGGATACGCGGACATATCAGTCCGGAGCGAAATCAAGAGACTCAGCCTGGCGATCGACCCCGGTATTGCCGACCTGAAAGCAAGACCCGCCGAAAAGAAAACGATCTCATTGAAGGTCACTGATCAATCAGGTAAGGGGGTTGCGACTGAGATGGCGGTATGCGTTGTCGATGAAGGGGTTCTGGCCCTTACCCGCTACAAGACACCTGACCTCAGCGGTCTCACCAAGTTCAACCTGCCCCTGGCAGTGTTCTCGGGGGATCTGCACCTGGATTTGGTGAGTCAGGATCTTTTTCGCCGCCTGTCCACTCGCCCGCTTACAGGCGGCGGCCTCGGAGTAGGTGAACTTAGCCCCGCGTTGCGTAAGGATTTTCGGCCTGTGGCGTACTATAATCCAGCGGTGCTGACGGACGAAGAAGGCCATGCCAGGGTTGAGTTTCAGTTGCCCGACACCAACACATCCTATCGCGTCTTCGCTGTTGTGTGTGACAAGGGCCCTGGTTTCGTCTCCGGTGAGCGCAGGATGGTAGTGAACAAGGAATTCTTCGTTGAGCCATCCGTGCCTCGGTTCTTAGTTCCGGGAGACAAGGTGACGTTTCCTGTGGTGCTGCACAACAGGACTGCAGAAAAAGGAACTGCGACGGTACGGGCGGAATCCGGGCCGGGTTTGAATATCCGCGTCGAAGACGCCTCGCGCCGGATTGAGCCGTGGTCCTCTGCAGTGGCTAAGGTGTTCGCAGAGGTAACCGGCGGGGTTGACCGGGGAGTGTTGCGCTTCCACGGAAGATTTTCCGGAGAGCCAAACAGCTACGAGGACTCGATCGAACAGACCTTCCCCGTTCATTCTCGATACCTTCCTATCAATCGCGTCAAACTCGGCGATTTCACCGAAAAAGTCGATATAAAGACTGATTTGCCTGATGCGCTTAAAAATTTGACGCCTATCGAGATGAATCCGACCGACTTCACGGCCTATCTCAGCCTCGGCGTCACGAACTGGGCTAAACTAGGGCCTGGTCTGAGATACCTGCTCGCCTATCCATACGGTTGCATCGAGCAAACCAGTTCAGGAATCATCCCGCTAGCCGGCATGAGAGGCCTGGTGGAATCCGGCTTGCTGCCCGGACTTAAGATAGAGGACGTGGACAAATTCCTGAAGAGCGGTGTGGAGAGACTTTTATCCATGCAGCTCGTGTCGGGCGGTTTCTCATACTGGCCGGGGCAGATCGATGCTTCGTGGTGGGGCACCATGTATGCGGTTTTCGCTCTTCATGCCGCCCGTCAGGCGGAGGTTCCGGTCCCGCAGGATCGCATGGATAAGGCTCTGAAGTTCGTTCGTGAAAACCTCTTTGCCACCAATGGAGACAGGTTCCAGGGCAGTCAGTGGACCAGAGAGCTTGCTGTTTTCAATCTCTCCTTGGCCGGAATGATTAGTCCTCAGGAGTTGAATACGTTTTTTGACAATTACGGCTCCCTGAACGACCAGGCAAAGGCTTTGTTGATCATGTCGGCCAAGAAGACCGGCTTGTTGCCGGACGCAAAGCTCAAAGAGATGGTCAAAAGGATGGAGCCCCGTCTTGATGCGAATCGCAAAGACTATTACGACACGTCTTTTCGTGAAATCGCGGTCTGCCTTATGGCAGCCGTTGAGATTGGCGGATCACCGCAGAAGGCAGACGCGTGGGCGGGCTATCTCCTCAGGGGATTGCAGCCCCAGGGCCGCTGGGTGTCCACCGCGGATACGGGATGGTGCCTGCTTGCGCTACAGCAATACTTCAGAGGCCAGCCGAGCAAAGCATCGGACAAGACCAAGGTAAAGGTGAGCTACGGCGGCCACAGCCCCACCGAAGTCTCTGTTTCTGACACCACTGCATATCTGGAGCTTGACGCGGGCATGTTGCTGGAACATGGCTCCATCAGGATTGAGGCTGACTCAAAACGTCTGATCACCTACACGCTGAACCTCACCTATCCTGATCTGGTTCACGCTCCGGGTCATCTTTCCAGAGGCTTCACCTTACGGAAGAAAATGGAAAACCTCAATGGGTCCGATGAAATCCGGCTTGGCGACGTGATCAGGATGACGCTCGAGATAGGCCTCATTGACCCTGACAAGAGTCGTCAGCGCGACCTCTTTGAATATCTAGCGCTGGAGGACCCGGTTCCGGCAGGAATTGTGCCGATCAACTCGGAGCTGAAGACCGAAGGAGCACAGGAAGAAGATCCTTCTGCACGTACCTTTGGTAGTGATATGGATGATTTCACTCCTACATACTTTGAATTTCGCGACGACGGTGTGCGGGTTTTCAAAAACAGCGCCTGGAGCGGTTCATTCCGGTACTCTTACCTGGCAAGAGCCGTTGCTGAAGGGGAGTTTTGGATGATCGGTTCGAGAATCTCTCTGATGTACGATCCCGATTGCTATGGCCGAACAGAGGGAAGGAAAGTCAGAATACTGCCC
>CAINUH010000229.1 GCA_903853735.1 uncultured Desulfomonile sp.
GTCCGGATCGGATACGGCGCCGCAAGCAAAGATCTTATCATATTGATAACAGTGGACCTGTTTTTTCCTTTTGAGGCCATCTCGAGAGCATTGCCGTTATTTGACACTTATGACGCCGTATTGAGCTACCGCGCTAAGGATCCACGGACTTTTTTTCGAAGATTTCAGTCCGCTGTGTTTAACAGTCTTGTCAGAAAGCTTCTGGGGGTGAGGGTTCGACATGTCAACTCAGGCTTCAAAATGATCAGACGCTCTGCGCTGCAGAGTTTTCCTCTTGAGTCGAATGGTTGGCTCATTGATGCCGAAATCATTTATCGGCTCACTCGCCAGAATATCCGTTACACCGAGATCCCAGTAGATCTTATAGATAGGACGGAAGGGAAGTCTTCTGTCTCGCTTATGACACCGTTCAGAGTGCTCTTAGACTTGGTAAAGTTCCTGAAAAACACGATTTATGGTATGTAACCCGGCATTCGATTCAATACTGTTATACTCATCTGCTCAGGGACGTCGAGGATCTGGAAATGGAGTTTCCAGATGATGGGGAAGTTTCGACGTTTACGGCTGTTGTAATCCCTTTGCTCAGTTCGGCTATCAAGTTGCGAAATCAGCCTATCACCGATGCCGAATTCTACGTGCAGGCGGCTCGGGTTCGCTCTCAAATCGAAGCTGCCATGGACCAGTCGGCTCGGCACATGGGTATCCGGCGCATTCAAGACATCTTTCGGAAAAACAAGCATAGGCTCTACCATTGGTCGGAAGACAGAAGAGTACCAGCAGAAAACAACTTGCTGAACGTGACTTAAGGCCCTCGGTCATCGTCCGCCCTCTGCACCACTCTTACATGACGAACTATTAGGTTTGTGAGAGTTGCGGAGCGCATTCTCACAAACCGCAGTTGGACTGAGCCGCGTGGTCTCGGCTGTAGCCTTGAGGTTATGGGGAAAGAATGTCGGGGGCTATTTTTAAGGCTGGATTAATGCTTAAAGGGAGGTGATTCCGAGATGATTGGACGGGAATTCCGGTGAAGGAATGCCGCGGACACCCTTGTGAAAGAGAACGCAGGGCGGAGGAATTGCCAGAACCGCGGATCATGGCGCACCAGTAGCGGCGAGCGTTTGGAGAGACGCCCTGGACGAGCGGTTGAGTATGGGCTTAAAGCAAGAATCATGATGAGTCCAAGAGGAGAGGACCGGGTGGAAAGGGAGTTTGGAGGTTTTCTAGGACGGTCAGTGGCTGCCGAACTAGTTTTCCTCCGCAGCTCGGGCATATCCCCAGATCGATTCCGGTGATGTTGAATAGCATTTCTAACCACGTTGTGGCCTGTGCTTGGGATCTTCCCTTAGGGTGTGACGATGAGACGATTTCGGGAGGTTTGACGAGAGTTTCTTCGATAAGCGTTCTGGCTTTTTCGAGGCTGGTCTTTGCGTTTTTATGGGCCATCAATCCGTAGTGTCGGATCTTGACGAAGCCTGAGGGTAGGATGTGCATCAGGAATCTTCTGATAAACTTATCAGCGGGCAGACAGACGGATCGTCTTTCGCCCGGGTTGTGATTGTCTCTGGCAAGGAAAGTAACCATATCGCAATTGATTTCAACTAGGCGATGGTTGGAGATGGCAACTTTGTGCGTATAGAGCCCCAGATATTTAAGGACCTGCTCAGGGCCTCCAAAAGGCCGTTTGCAGTAGACCACCCATTTCTTGCGGTAGAGCTTCCTGATAAGACGCTCAAAGGCCTGCGATTTCTGAAGGTGTTGGAGGTCTGGCTGGAAACTGAGCACGTTTCTGGCAAAAGCCTGTTTGAGAAAGTCGAGGAGCTTGCCTCGGAAGATTTTGGAGAGGGTGCGCACAGGGACAAGAAAATTATCTCGTGAACGAATCCATCTGGTGTGAGTCTGGTCCAGGCCGCCGCCTGTGACGATGATGTGGAGATGAGGATGGAAGAGGATATCCTGATTCCAGGTATGGAGGATAGCTGTGAATCCCACTTCTGCTCGCAAGCGGTGCCACTGTCGTGCGAGTTTGAGCAGAGATTTGGCAGCGGCCTGGAACAGGAGGTTGTAGAGAGTTTGCTGGTTTTGGAGGATGATTGGGTGCAGTTCATGCGGGACAGTGAAGACCATGTGGAAGTAGGGTATGGGAAGGATTTTTTGAAGTCTTTGTTGGACCCAGCGCATGCTCTGCAAGCCTTGGCATTTCGGGCAGTGCCGGTTCCGGCAGGAATTGTACGAGATACGCTGGTATCCACACCCGTGCTCACATATGTCCACATGACCGCCCAGAGACTGGGTCCGACAGGTTTCAATGTCTTTCATCGCCTTTCGCTGCTCAGGGCTTATTGGATACTTGGCGCGGTAATGCTCACCATAAGTGCGAAAGATATCCGCAACCTCCAGGGGCGGTCTGAGCAGCCCCGAAGGCTCTGTGAGAGCAGAGTATGTATGCATGGCATCAACTCACCAGGCTCGCTTGATTCGACTGAGGGCTATCCAGAGGGCTTCTCGTGAGACGAATTAGGTGGGTGCTTACATGAGTGTACCTTGTGGTGGTTCCAATGGAGCCGTGCCCGAGCAGAGCCTGAATGACTCGAAGGTCGGTTCCGGAATCCAAGAGGTGAGTGGCAAACGAATGCCGTAACGTGTGAAAAGTGACGGGTCTTGAAATCCCGGCTTCACGTACGGCCTTTTTGAAGACTTCACGTACGGAAGAGGGACTGATAGGATGATCTGGGTCTTGTCCTGGAAAGAGAAACGGTCCTGTGGGCCTGGTGTGCTTCCAGTATTCTCTGAGTAAGTTGAGCAGACGATGGCTGAGCATGGCCCAGCGGTCTTTGTTTCCTTTTCCGGATCGAATGTGGATGAGCATTCGTTTGGAGTCGATATCACCCTGTACATGCAACGCACATACTTCTGAGATTCTCATTCCCGCTGCATAAGCCGCTGTGATTATGGCTCTATGCTTTAGAGAACGGACGTGCTCCAGGACCGCAAGAATCTCTTCCTTGGTGAGGACCTCAGGTAGTTTTTTGGGGCTTTTCGGCCATGGAATTTTATCAACTTTTTCCGGGGTGCGCAGGGTGATCCCGTACAGAAACTTGATCCCCGCCACGTGCATTTTCAGATCCGAGGCAGAGACCTGGCGTTCCCGAATCAGGTAAAGGAGAAATGCTCGAATTTCCTTCTCTTCCAGTTCCTCGGGGGATCGCAGGTAGTGCTTGGCAAGATTTCGGCAACACCGGAGATAAGCCTGGACAGTGTTCCGGCTGTAGTTTTTCAAAGACAGGTCTGATAGCATTTGATCGCGTAACCTTCCCATGCTCCACCTCCATAGGTCGTTTTTCTTGAAATTAGGGAAAGGTTACGCCTTTTGAATATGAATAGGGAGAGTTGAGCAGCGGTCTCGTCTTCCGGTTGGAACTACTCAAACGCCTCTGAAGGGTGGCATAATATTGACATCTTGATTATCGCGCGTTGCTGCAACTACCGCAAAGCGGTTTAGTCCAACTGAGGGGTTACGGCATCTGGAAAAAAACTTGACTTGTCCAATATAACCTGTAAAAGGGTGTCATGACTATATATGTTTTTGTTTGTTACCGAGACTTCCTATGATTTTTCAGCTTAAGTTGGCTTTCACAACA
>CAINUH010000230.1 GCA_903853735.1 uncultured Desulfomonile sp.
AATGGAAAACTCGTCGTTCTTACTCAGGGCCCATCAGCCAAGCATCCGGAAACCAACAACCGCATGGAGATAGTCGATCTTTCAAGAGTGTTCTGATTGTTCACCGAGCGCACAAGGAATGATACTCTATTAAATCAAAGCCTCAGTGTTATTGTGTCTACACTGAGGCTTTGCGTTCGGGATAGCGCAAGGAGGAAGCTACCCGATATCCTTTAATGGGGTAATTAAAGTATATGTATATTAATATCATGTTGACCATGAATTGCAACACGTTTTTTCTGCCGATTGTAACTGTTGACCGACCAGGCAATGGTTGATATTGCCATGACGAGGAGCAGCCTTGGTTTGGAACAGTCACACTGAAATCCAAAGTGACTCTGTTAACAATGACGCATTCCTGTCCTATCGATAGCCTCAGATTTTTCTTTTAAATACCAGGTGAATAACAACATAAAAGAGTGGAATGAAGAAAACCGCCAAGAATGTTCCAGTTATCATTCCCCCTAAAACGCTTGTGCCAATTGCTTTTTGAGCGCCAGCGCCGGCTCCGGAGGCTAACGCCAGCGGTAGGACTCCGAAACCGAACGCGAGCGATGTCATAACTATCGGCCGTAGCCGCAATTTCGCTCCTTCCAGGGTTGCCTCGACTATCCCTGTTCCCTCTTCCAGTTTATCCTTGGCACATTGGACGATCAGGATGGCGTTCTTAGTGGTCAACCCCAAGGTAGTGAGAAGCCCTATCTGGAAATAGACATCATTTGGTAAACCTCTAAATGACGAAGCCAGTACCCCTCCAATCGCTCCAAGAGGCAACGCGAGCATGATCGAAAATGGAACAGTCCAGCTCTCGTAAAGAGCCGCTAGAAAAAGGAAGATCACGAGCATGGAAAATGCGTAAAGCATGGGCGCCTGGGAACTCGCCATGCGCTCCTGGTAGGACAGACCGTTCCAGTCAAAACCGATACCTTGGGGCAATTTCGACACAATCTCTTCCATGGCCCGCATCGCCTCACCTGAACTCCTTCCCGGGGCAGGCTCACCCCATATATTTATGGACGGAAATGAGTTATAGCGCTCCAGTTTTGGAGAACCCGAAATCCAGCGTCCGGACGCAAAAGAAGAAAATGGGACCATCTTACCCGCTGTATTGCGCACATAGAGTTTTTCGAGGTCTTTGGGCAACATCCGGTAGGGAGAGTCCGCTTGAGCATATACGCGCTTTACCCGCCCGGCCTGGATAAAGTCATTGACATAGGCGCTACCGAAGGCCGCAGAGATGGTGGTGTGGATGGATGTGATGGGGGTTCCCAGAGCGCCTGCTTTTCCCCAATCCACGTCGATTCGATATTGGGGCACATCTTCCAGGCCGTTGGGACGAACCCTCGTCAATCTCGGGTCTTGCATGGCCATTCCCAAGAGTTGGTTACGGGCCGCCATCAGGGCGGCGTGGCCTAAACCTCCACGATCCTGCAATTGAAAGTCAAACCCCTTGGCCTGACCGAGTTCGATGACAGCCGGTGGCGGAAACGCGAATACCATGGCGTTGCGGATCTTTGAAAACGCATCTATGGCCCTTCCGGCCAAGGCGTCGGCCTTCAGATCGGGTCGGTCGCGAAGCTTCCAGTCTTTGAGCTTCACAAACGCCAAGCCCACGTTCTGTCCATTTCCGGAAAAGCTGAAACCGGCGATCGTCATGCAGGATTCAACTGCGTCTTTCTCAGTTACCAGGAAATGGTTGTTCACCTTCTTCAAGACCTCCTCGGTTTGTTCCATTGTCGAATTTGCCGGAAGCATCGCCTGAACAAACAGTATGCCCTGGTCTTCATCAGGTAGATACGCAGTGGGCATGCGCTGAAACAGGAACCCTAATGCGACCACAATTAGCAGGAATACAAACAGGTAGCGCAGTTGCTTTGAAAGAACACGACCGACCATCATCATGTACCTGTCTCTGGCCCAGAAGAACATGCGGTCGAACCACAGCAAGAATGGCCGAAAAAGAAAAAATCCGGTCTCAGCCGCCTCATGGCCTTTTCCCGTAGTTTTGAGAAGCGACGCGCAGAGAACCGGAGTCAGGATCAGGGCGACGACAACCGACAGGAGCATAGAGGCGATAATGGTCACGGAAAACTGGCGGTAGATAACACCGGTGGAGCCTGCAAAGAAAGCCATCGGGCCGAATACCGCGGAAAGGACCAAGCCAATTCCGATCAGCGCGCTCGTGATCTCTCCCATAGACTTTCTGGCGGCTTCTTTCGGTGGGAGGCCTTCCTCACTCATGATTCGTTCCACGTTTTCCACCACCACGATGGCGTCGTCTACCAATAGCCCGATAGCCAGCACCATGGCAAACATAGTCAGCATGTTGATGGAAAACCCGAACAACCCCACGAACGCAAAGGTCCCTAGGATCACCACCGGCACAGCGATGGTCGGAATCAGGGTGGCCCGGATGTTTCCGAGGAAAAGATACATGACCAGGAAGACCAGCAAGATGGCCTCAAAAAGGGTCTTAACAACCTCCTCGATGGCCGCTGTGACAAAAGGGGTTGTGTCGTATGGATAAATTACCTTCATTCCCTGCGGAAAATACCGGCTCATCTCTTTCAGTTTTGCTTTGACAGCGTTAGCCGTATCAAGCGCGTTAGCTCCGGCTGACTGCCGAATGGCCTGCGCAGCCGCAGGTTTACCGTTGTAGACGGCAGACTGATTATAGAACTCGGCGCCTAGTTCTGTCCGTCCCACATCCTTTATCCGCACCACGGACCCGTCCGGATTCATACGGATGGGGATTGCGGCGAATTCTTCAGGGGTCTTCAAGAGGTTTTGTACTATAATCGAGGCGTTCAGACGCTGGCCTTCCACCGCCGGCGCTCCTCCGAACTGACCGGCAGAGACCTCCACATTGTAGGCTCTAAGCGCGGCAATGACGTCTTCAACCGTCATTTGGTAGTCAGTAAGCTTGTCAGGGTTTAGCCACACTCGCATGGCGTACTGGGAGCCAAAGCTTTCAACCTCGCCTACCCCCGGCACACGTGCCAGGACCTTCTCGAGATTAGACTGGGCATAGTCTTCCAAGTCCTTACCGTCCATGCTTCCATCTTCTGAGATCAGGCCCACTACCATCAGGTAGTTTTTGGTGGATTTACTGACCTTGACGCCCTGGCGCTGGACTACTTCCGGTAGGCTAGCTGTGGCCAACTGGAGCTTGTTTTGGACTTGAGCCCACGCAAGGTCCGGGTCGGTTCCCGGAGCGAAGGTCAACTCGATACGAGAGGCTCCGGTTGAATCACTGGTGGAAGACATATACAGCATTTTGTCAAAGCCGGTCATTTTCTGTTCAATGATCTGCGTTACGCTGTTTTCAACCGTCTCAGCTGAAGCCCCAGGATAAATGGAGTCAATGGCGATTGATGGCGGAGCGATGGGTGGATACTGTGATATGGGTAGATTGTATATCGCCAAGCCGCCCGCTACTATCATGATGATTGCTATGACCCAGGCGAAGACCGGACGGTCCAGAAAGAACGTCGATAACATTATGTTTCCCCGTCAGTTCGATTTCCCGGCCGGCTGGGCCGAATTCCCGGGTTCAGAATCAGCTTTCCCGACGGAGCCCAAAGGGACAACCTTCACGGAAACGCCCGGCCGAATTTTCTGCATACCCTCGACGATCACACGATCGCCGGATGCGAGCCCTGACGACACGAGCCACTTGTCACCGATGGCGCGATCAAGCGCCAGCCTTCGCTGTTGGACCTTGTCGCCGGCTCCCACGATTAGCGCAGTTGGATTCCCCTTTGGATCGCGTGACACTGCTTGCTGCGGAATAAGAATGGCTTGCTCGTTTATGCCTTCTTCGACCACTGCCCTGACGAACATGCCCGGAAGTAGAAGTCCCTCAGGATTTGGGAACACCAGCCTCAGGACTACAGACCCGGTCGAGGGATCTACAGTGACATCGCGAAACAAAAAAGTCCCTTCCAATCGATACTCTGTGCCATTTTGGAGAATAAGCTTGACTTGGTTCTGGTTCTCTCCGTCTCGATTCAGGCGGCCATCTTCCAGGCGTCTCTTCAATCGCAGCAGTTCGGTGGTGGATTGGGGCACATCTACGTATATGGGGTCAAGTTGTTGAATGGTCGCCAGCGCCAGGGCCTGATAAGCTGTCACCAAGGCGCCATCGGTCACGTTGGATTTGCCAATGCGCCCCGAGATGGGAGCGGTGACACGGGTATACCCCAAATTGATGCGAGAAGTATCAACCGCCGCCTTGCAATACTCAATATCAGCTTCAGACTGTTTCAGAGCGGCTTCCTTGTCGTCGTAGTCCTGCTGGCTGACAGCGTTTTTGGCAAGCAATGTTTTGGATCGTTCAGCCGACAGCCAAACAGCATG
>CAINUH010000231.1 GCA_903853735.1 uncultured Desulfomonile sp.
CTGTTCTTGAGGTACTTGAGAGGAATTCAAGCATAGAGCTAAGTTAGACATACGGGAAATTACTGTAATCAAGATTTGTGAAAACCACCGAAAAACATTTACACATTCTGGTTAACAGGGCCATTAGCAGCACTATCCTGCCGAACGGCTAGTCGGGTCAGTCTTATGAACTTCAGTGAGCGGCTTCAGCGTGAAGCAACAACACCAGTTTTGCGAATTCCTATCAAAAACTGACTGCATCCCTCTGGTGGCATTCTGACAAATACATAATCGAGAACAAGCTCAGCCATTCTGCTTTGTGACGCTTCTCCACATGGGAAGACTATTTAAACATAAACGGCCCCCGGAAATTCCGGAGGCCGTTTATGTTTGCTGATTTGCCAGAGAATTTGAAACTATTCGGCAGCAGTCTCACTTTTGGTACCATCAAGATTATACCCAAGCGCTTCCTTGCGGGAGAGCTTGATCTTGCCGTTCTTGTCGACGCCGATGCATTTAACCAGTACTTTGTCACCTTCGTTCAGAACGTCGGTCACAACTTTGACCCGCGCCGTATCAAGCTCGGAAATGTGAACCAGACCGTCGGTGCCCGGCATGATTTCGACAAAAGCGCCAAAATCCATGATTTTCCGAACGGTACCCATGTACAGTTTGCCCTCTTCTGCCTCGTCGGTCAGACCACGAATCATCTGGATAGCAAGGTCACAGGCTTCCTTGTTAGTGCTGGCAATATTAATTTTGCCGGTATCATCAATATCAATTGTAACGCCGGTTGTTTCGGTGATGTTGCGGATATTCTTGCCACCGGTACCGATGACGTCGCGGATGCGATCCGTCTTGACGTAGATTGTGGTGATACGCGGAGCAAATGGCGACATCTCGGCGCGTGGTGCGGCAAGGGTTTCAGCCATTTTGCCAAGAATATGAAGGCGACCTTCGCGAGCCTGCTTCAGTGCAAGCTGCATGATTTCCTTGGTTACGCCGCCGATCTTGATATCCATCTGCAGGGCGGTAACGCCTTCTGCGGTTCCGGCAACTTTGAAGTCCATATCACCCAGATGATCTTCGTCACCGAGAATATCGGACAGGATCGCAAACTTGTCGCCTTCCTTGATCAGACCCATGGCAATACCGGCAACCGGTGCGGTAACCGGAATACCGGCATCCATCATCGACATGCAGCCGCCACAGACGGCAGCCATTGAAGATGAACCATTACTTTCCAGCGTTTCGGACACAATACGGATTGTGTACGGGAAATCGTCATGGGCAGGCAGAACGGCTGCAAGAGCACGCTCAGCCAACATGCCGTGACCGATTTCGCGGCGGCCAGGTCCGAGGCGGAAACTGGTTTCGCCAACGGAGAACGGAGGGAAGTTGTAGTGAAGGAGGAAGCGCTTGCGCGATCCGCCGTACAGGGTGTCGATACGCTGTTCATCACTTGAAGTACCGAGTGTTGCAGCAACCAGTGCCTGTGTTTCACCACGGGTAAACAGTGCCGAGCCATGAACGCGCGGCAGGAAACCTGTTTCGGTGCTGATCGGGCGAATTGTGCTGGTAGTGCGGCCATCAATACGGATGCCGGTGTCGAGGATATCGGCACGGACCCGCTCGTATTCGAAATCACCCAGGAATGCTTTGATCTGCTTGGCGGAGCCATCAAATTCTTCCTTGAGTGCTTCAATGGTTTCAGCAGTAACTAGATCGATCTGATCATGACGCTCATTTTTTGCTTTGAGTTTAACCGCTTCGCCGATCCGGTCGTAGGCAAGTTCACGTACCCGGGCCTGCAGAACTTCGTTAACGACTGCCTGCTTGACTGCACGTTTCGCAACGCCGGCCTTTTTCTGAAGCTCAAGCTGGGCTTCTATCAATGGCAACATCGCTTCCTTGGCAAAGAACACCGCTTCCAGCAGATCGGCTTCGGAGACGAATTTAGCTTCGCCTTCAACCATGATTACGGCATCACGGCTGGCAGCAACGACAATTTCAAGATCGCTTTTTTCCAGTTCTTCTGCTGACGGGTTGCAAATAAACACGCCATCAACACGAGCCACTTTGGCGCCCGCAATCGGACCTTCGAATGGAATGTCGGAGATCATCAGTGCTGCGGAAGCACCAAGCATCGACAGAATACCCGGATCGTTATCCTGGTCGGCGGAAACAACGGTAGCCATAATCTGCGTATCGTTCAAAAATGTTTCCGGGAACAGCGGACGAATGGGACGGTCAATCAGACGGCAGGTAAGGGTTTCAGGATCGGAAGGACGCGCTTCACGCTTGAAAAAACCACCTGGAATCTTGCCGCCGGCATAGGCTTTCTCAGTGTAATTCACGGTAAGCGGGAAGAAATCCTGCCCTTCCTTCGCTTCTTTTGCAGCAACAACAGTGACAAGCACAACAGTATCGCCGCAGCTTACTACGACTGCGCCACTTGCCTGCTTTGCCATTTTTCCGGTTGACAGCGTAATTGTTCTGCCCCCGAACTCAACCTGAACATTTTGTTCCATAATACTTTCTCCTCTTCGGTTGCGTTGGGGCCGTCGACAGAATTACTGCAGGACATTGCCGCAGTAACTCTATCCACGCCCCCAACAAAAAATAAAAGGGCTACATAGCCCTTTTCTGAAATGAGCACACCGTAATCAGAAAAGCGGTATACCTGTGTTGACAGATATACCGCCGTTCACTATCTACGTATGCCGAGTCTTTCGATAACCGTTTTATATCTGCCCAGCTCTTTGCCTTTCAGATAGTCCAGCAGACGTCTTCTCTGGCCAACAAGCTTGAGAAGACCGCGACGGCTATGATGATCTTTTTTGTGTGTTTTAAAATGCTCAGTCAAATAGGTGATCCGCTCGGTCAGAATTGCGATCTGAACCTCTGGTGAACCTGTATCGCTGTCATGTTTCTTGAATGCGTTGATGATTTCCTGCTTTTTTTCGGTTGCCAGCACTGTCTACTCCTCCATTTACCTGATTAATGTGTGATGCGAAATAGGGAAATCCCTTTAAACGTAAAAAACGAGCTATACTACCTATCACAGTGTCTACTCATTTGTAAAGTACTA
>CAINUH010000232.1 GCA_903853735.1 uncultured Desulfomonile sp.
CTCGTCTGTTATTTCTTCCAGAGACAGGCATTGGAGATGAATTTTGTCGGAACCTTGGTTCAAGGCCACATTCCGGATTGCGGATTCAATGGCTTTTGAATCGTTGTCAACAGCTCTGACTTTTACTGCACCGAGTTTGCATGCCGCAATGGCAAGTATACCGGAGCCGCAGCCCACGTCCAGCATGGTGAAGGGGGCGCCGGTCTTGGCTATGTCATGCACTGCTTCCTCCAACAGCGCCAAGCAGCCCTGCGTAGTCTCGTGCGTCCCGGTTCCAAAAGCTTCGGCAGGATCTATAACGATGATATGTCGTTCCCCGGGGTTTGGCCGTAGCCACGGAGGTGTGACGATGAAATGCCTCCCTAGCGGGAGACTCTTGAAATAGGCCTTCCAAGACACCGCCCAGTCTTCTTCCGTAAGAGGCATGCTCGCGGCGATAGGGGAAGGAAGTTCAGGAAATATGTGTCTTAGACGAGCAAGACATTCTTGGAGTTCGAATCTAACCGTATCCCACTGCTCAGTTGGGAAATAGGCCGTCAGTCCGTCAACAGTGGGGTCGTCGTCCCTGACAATGACGCCTTTTGAACCATGTTCAATGCAGAAATCAGTGAGCGCGTCCATCATCTCGTGGGGGAACGTGAGGTCCAGTGTCACCCATGGCATGGATCGCCCCCCGATTCCGGTAAAGATCCAACGCAGTACTCTTGGAAGAGAAGAGTGGAAGGAATGTTACCCTGGGAATTTCAGATAACGAAAGTTGCCGCGACTGAAACTATTCGGCTGATTTCATGCACCTATCCGCATCATCTGAGGCTTGCCGGAAAAGAGACCGAAACTTGCCCTCGAGCATTCGGTTCTGATCGTATTGCGAAAACAGGCTATCCATAGCCGATATTGTCCCTTGATTCTTCGGTAACTTGGAGAGACTCTCTATCTGAATCTGGAACGCCTTTGCCACATTATTGTGGAAAGTGGCCCTGGCTTCATAAGAGCGAGCACCACTAACCAATTCCTGGCATACTCCCAGGTATATTGTCCTGTCGCAATCAGCCGTAGTGGCGGTTAAGATTGTTAGTATGGCGACCAGAGAGAAAACAGAGAAAGCAGCCTTGAGGTTCATGTCAGACCCTCTCAATTTTTTCGTCAGTATATAGCAACATTATGATAGTTTTTCAAATCTTTTTTTATATAATTACCACATTTATTTAAATTGACTAAGGTATTTCTGTAAAACCTTGAATGGATGCAGTTCGCTGCAACACGTCATATACCCCAAACAAAAAGGTGAATTCAAAACAGGCCCTCGAAATGGTATAAAGAAGGATATTGAAAGAAGTACGTTCCACCCGGAAAAATCAAGGAGGTATTTTGCAAGATCCTTTCAGGACAATCGAGTGGATGGGCGACCGTGTCAGGCTGCTGGATCAGACTCTTCTCCCAGTAGAAGAAAAATACATAGATATCGTGACAGTAGAACAAATGTGCGATGCAATAAAACGTCTCGCTGTGCGAGGGGCTCCTGCGATAGGAGTGGCTGCGGCAATGGGTATTGCTCTGGGGATGTTGGATGTTCCGGACAACGACCGGACAATTTGTGCGGAGCGTTTCGAAGAGGTTTGCGGGCTCATTGCCGGAACTCGGCCCACCGCGGTGAATCTGTTTTGGGCTGTTGGGCGAATGAAAAGGTTCTACGAACGTAGCGCTAATCTGAGAGTTGACCAGATCAAACAGGTGCTCGTGGATGAAGCCATAATCATGGAAAAAGAGGATCGATCACTTTGCGAGAGAATAGGTGCTTCAGGAAGCCGTCTTCTTGACGACGGCGATACTGTGCTGACCCATTGTAATGCGGGTGGGCTGGCTACGGCAGGATATGGAACCGCGATTGGAGTTATCCGGGCGGCATTTGAACAGGGGAAAAACATTAGAGTGGTTGCGGATGAGACGAGGCCGCTCAACCAGGGGGCCAGAATAACTTCCTGGGAACTCAAGAAACTTGGGGTACCCGTCACTCTGATTCCGGACAACACTGCCGGGGCTCTGATGCAGAGAGGCGAAATCCAAAAAGTGGTTGTGGGCGCGGACCGGATCGCTGCCAATGGTGACACCGCCAACAAAATAGGGACATATTCTGTAGCCATTCTGGCTGGATATCATCAAATCCCGTTTTATGTAGCGGCCCCTCTTTCTACCGTCGACATGTCTACCCCCTCTGGAACAGGCATTCCTATCGAAGAGCGAGACCCCAGGGAGGTGACTCACATCGCCGGAGTTTGCATAGCTCCTGAGGGGATAGCAGTAATAAACCTGGCCTTTGACGTGACTCCCCATGACCTGATCACAGGGATCGTAACAGAGTGCGGCGTGGCCCGCGACCCTTATGAGAAGGCATTTTTAGAATTTTTTGCCGCTGAAGCTGGGGAAAACAAATCATGAAACCGATTCTTCGCGATCCTGCCACTGGCCGATTACTTGAATCAGTCGAAGTTGTCGATTCAGAGTCGGAATCCATACTGGGCAAACTGGACCCAGACAGTGCTCTGGAAGGCCTCAGATGGAGAAATTATACACTGGACACTGATCTGTATGAGCTTACCATGGCGGCTGGATACAATCTTCTAGGGAAAAAAAATCAGCTTGCATGTTTCGATTTGTACTACAGGCAAAACCCTGACAATGGTGCATTTTGCGTTTTCGCAGGCCTTGCAAGCGTTGTTAGTTACGTTAACAACCTTGGATTGTTTCCGGATGACATTAATTACCTGGAAGGGGTTGGCATATTCTCTTCAAGCGCCATTGACTCTTTGTCATCCGGAATAAGATTTACCGGGGACATCTGGGCGGTGCCTGAAGGTTCGGTGGTTTTTCCCAATGAGCCTCTCATCAGGGTCGTCGGGCCTATTGCAGAAGCCCAGGTTCTGGAGACCACCATGCTGGCACTTATCGGTCATCAGACGCTCATAGCCACCAAGGCTGCTCGTATGTGCATCGCAACTCGCAACGCCCCAGTCGTGGACTTCGGTACCCGGCGAGCCCATGGCGTGCACGCAGCTCTTTACGGCGCGCGGGCAACCTACATTGGGGGGTGCGTAGGCACGTCAAATGTCAAGGCTGGGAAGCTTTTCGGCATTCCCGTCCACGGAACTCACGCGCATAGCTGGATTCAGAGCTTTGAGACAGAGTTCGAGGCATTTGAAGGGTTCGCCCAGGCATTTCCCAACAACTGTGTGCTGTTAGTGGACACGTACGACACTATGGAAGGAATTCGCAATGCCATCAAAGTGGCTGCCGACATGGAAAAATCCTACAAACGCCTTATGGGAATTCGGATAGACAGTGGTGACTTGGCTTACTATTCCAAGGCCGCACGTGCGATGTTGGACGAAGCTGGATTTTCTTACGTGAAGATTTTGGCGAGTAGCGATCTGGATGAGTGGATCATTGAGAGTCTTCGTGAGCAGGGCGCCAAGATTGATATCTGGTGCGTAGGAACCAAGCTGATGACTTCCTATCAAACTCCCGCGCTTGGCGTCGTGTACAAACTCATGGCTGCCGATAAAGGCGACGGCCATCTTATCCCCAAGATCAAAATTTCCGAGAATCCCAGCAAGGTTACTAACCCAGGAGTAAAGAAAATTGTACGCTTCTACAATGGAAGCGGTAGGATGATAGGGGACCTTCTGGCGGAGGTGGATGAGCCGATTCCTGAAAATAGACCTGTGACCGCACACCATCCCATGTACGATTATATGAAGAAAACTTACAGGCCGCCGTATTTGGCCCAGGATCTCATGGTCCCGATCTTCATTCAAGGTCAACGGGCTTATGAGCGGCCGAGCCTGCACGAAATTAGAGAAAGGGCCCAACGCGATATTGATGCTCTGGAGCCTGAATATAAACGACTTCCTAATCCTCATATTTACAAAGTGTCTTTATCGGATGAACTCTATCGGATAAAGAAGAACCTCCTCAACTATCACCAGGAAAAATCTCATTCTGCAAAAACATAAACTGGTCAACTGGTCTGGGAAAATTGGACTATGACATAAGTGGTAAGGCTGCTCTAAACTGAGGAGAGAGGAAGGAGCAGCGGAAATGGCAAAGAGACCCAAAAGGAACCACGGAACGGCTTTCAAGGGACGGCGCGCGAACCAAAAAGTGTGATAAAAAAGTGATAAAAGTCATCCCCACAAAACAGCATGAGAGGTATTCGCCTAACATGCTGATCTGGTTGTTATTTCCTGGTGGAGATGAAGGGATTTGAACCCTCGACCCCCGCGTTGCGAACGCGGTGCTCTCCCGCTGAGCTACATCCCCACTTGGCGCATGAAGTTATCACCGGCAGCCACTTGTGTCAAGGTCGTGGTCGAACAGAGGCGCAGGGCTGGGGGTTGACATAGCAACTCAACTCGTTGATTGCCACCCAAATTTTTTTTGCCTAAAACTGTTGCTCCCCATTTACGTTTTGTGATTCAAGTAAATAATATGTTTATGACGACGTGAGTCCGACGAGAGAGCTTTCCTAATGAACAGGTTTTTCATGTTTTTGTGGGCGCTGGGCTCCCTTACAGTTCTATGCCAGTGGTATGTATTTGTATCGGTTAGGAAATTTCTTTTTCAGGCCTACGCTCCTGTAACACGATCAGTTGCGTACTCTGTACTGACATTACTGGCGCTGTTGAACTTGATAGGAATAGAATTGTCCATGGAATCCCGTTGGTTCGGCGTGGCCGCGGATGTTCAGCGAGTATCAGCCGTCGTATTCTTCTCATATCTTGGACTGATAATTGTTTTGTGCATTTCCTTCGTTTTCTTGAAAGCTGTCGATCAAATTGTTCGCGTTGCCCAATTGTTGCCGGGGATAACCAGTAAACTCGCCGGCTCATCCCACGTTGCCGGAAGTGAGGCAGGCTGCGTAACGGCCTCCAGGTCCACTAAGATCAAAGACCTGCGCAATATCGGTTGTCGGAAAAGTAGTCCGGAAAACGACTTGACGAGCACTGGCCGGATACGACCGCTGCCGATCAAGGATTACCAAGGAAACTGTACCAATCCTGTCCCTACATTCTTGTCGCGTCGAACGTTTCTGAAGTGGGGGACTGTCACGGGGATAATCACCGGCGCTGGAGTGGTGGGAAAGGGAATAGCGGGCGCTTATCAACGTCCCGTCACAGAACAATTGGAGGTTTTCCACTCTGGCCTTGCAGGATTGTCTCGTCCTTTGAAGCTGATCCACGTAACCGATTTCCATTTAGGGTTGTTTTATGGAACTCGGGAGTTGGAAGATCTCGTGGAAACGCTTAATTCCATTGATGGAGATGCGGTCGTACTTACAGGTGATATTTATCACTCACCACTCTCTCAGGTAGAACTATCCACGCCGGTGTTGAAAAAACTTAGACCAAGACGTATGGGCAACCTCGCCGTACTCGGTAACCACGATTTTTATGCAGGAGTGAGCAGATCAGTAGCCAGTTTGGAAGGCGCCTCTATCAGGCTGCTGAGAAACGAGTGGATCACATTCAGGCAAGGGAACGTCAATCTCCACATCGGCGGAATTGACGACCCCGTTGCAAATTGGCTGTGGGGCGAGCAATTCCCAGCATTTACTTCTTTCATGGAAATGTGCCCCGACTCTCCGGGATTAAAAATCCTTCTCTCTCACAGACCGGCCATTTTCCCTCAAGCCTCCCGTTCAGGAATTGATCTGGTCCTTTCAGGACACACTCACGGAGGTCAGATAATCGTTCCCGGCATTTCCGAAAGAAAGGGCTACAGCTTGGCCGCAATTGTGTCTCCTTTTACTCACGGTTGGTACCGAACTGCCACTAGCAGCATGTATCTTAATCGAGGTATCGGTCTCACTTTTGTGCCATGGAGAATAAATTGTCCCCCTGAAATTGCTGTGTTACACCTGTCTGGGACAAAGGCGAAGGGTTAGTTTCCATCGATGCCTCGTTGTATGACCAGTATCTCCGGGATGCTTTATTGAGCTTTTTCTTCAGTTCTGCATTTGGCTATGACATTTGTTGATCGGTATTGATTCATGGAGGGCAAATCGCTTATGACTATCAGGAGCGTCAGATGGCAGAAGCAAACCTGGCAGCAAACCGTCACAAAAAACTGATCGAAGGCGGGTGGGAAAGGCGGTTCACGGCTGAAGAGCCAC
>CAINUH010000233.1 GCA_903853735.1 uncultured Desulfomonile sp.
GAGGATAGGCTATAACCGAGCCGCCCGTATCATCGAGGTTATGGAAGCCGAGAGAATAATCGGACCTTCAGATGGTACGAGTAGGCCTCGCGAGGTTTTGGTCAGATCGCTGGAATCAATTTCCGACAGCCGGGGAACAGTCTTTGCCTGACAAGCACCTTGTTGACTCTGAGACCGTTGATCTGTTGGATCATAGAACCCCCTGACCATTAGAGAAGCTTCTCGTTAATGTCAATCTTGGACCGTTCCTCAAGGAGCCTGATCCATCCCTTCAGAAACTCTGTCTTGCGGACTTCCAAAACCCATTTTTCAAACGCTTTGGCCTCTTTCGTGAATTGTTCGTCGCCGGCCCGCTCTACGGCTTTGAGTTTCACCACAGCGACTCCGTCCGAGGTCTGAAGAGGGCGTGAAAACAGGGGCGAATCTTTAGATATCGTTGTCAGCATCTCAGTGATTTCCGAGGAGCTACCCAATTGAGGTACGAAACCGGCAGTTCTGGATATGGGCTCAAGCTGCTCCCAGGTCAACCCAAATTTCTTGGCCTCGGCATCAGCGTCATCGAGATGGTCTTTGAGTGCCTGAATCACCTCTTCAGCCCTTTTTTCCGTTTCCATCGCCGCCTGTTCTTTGATGAAGTCTTGTTCAACCTGACTGCGGACTTCTTCGAATGCAGGAACGCGCTCCTTGTTCTTTTCCAAAAGCTTGAGGATGACGTAACTATCCCCACTCTTTATCATCTTTGAAATCTCGCCGGTTTTGATTCTAAAAGCCTCATCAATAATCTCGGGATCGTTTCCAAGCCCAGGTAGATTTCCCGCTTTTGACACAAAATCTTGTCTTCGCGATTCGAATCCAAACTTTGCAGCCTGTCCCTCTAGATCCTCAGTGCGATAAACCTGCTCATAGAAGCTCTCAGCATCCTCACTCAGCTTGTTCCTGGCCTTTCTCTCCATAATTTTGGCAGAAATCTGATCCTTGACGGTTTCAAAATCCAGGGAGGTTTCTGCCTGCTTGTCGTCTACTCGAATCAAATGATAACCTTGGCTGGTCAGAACCGGTTCCGAAACTTGACCGACTTCAAGCTTAAACGCCGCGTCTTCAAAATTCGAGTTCATCGTTCCCCGTGAAGAGAACCCCAAATCCCCGCCTTTTTCAGCAGATGGCGCATCATGGGATTCGATTCGAGCAATTTTTTCAAAATCCTGTCCTCCCTTAATGCGGCCGAGTATTTCTCCAACCTTTTTGCGCACTTCCAGCAATTCCTCTTTGCCGGCATCTTCGGGAATCTTCAAGAGGATGTGCCGGATATGAATTTTTTCAGGGATGAGGAACTCCTTCGGGTGCATATTGTAATAGTCTCGAATTTCCCCGTCATTGACGGAAAGCTTTTTCTGTACATCGGGCCATGAAAAGACTACATATTGAATATTTAGAGATTGAGGTATTTCATACTTGGCCTGGTTTTTCTTGAAAAAGGATTCTAACGCTTTTGGATCTGGGGCCGTCTTGACTTTCTCATCCTTTTTTAAGAGGAGCATTGACAAGACCAGCTTATCATTCTGAAAGTGCCACCAGTTGTTGATCTCAGCCGGGTCCGTCTTGACAGCGTCGGTTAATAAGCCAACGAGTTGTTCTTCCAGCAGTTCTTGTTTTCTGGCCTGTTCATACATAGGCGGGTTGAGCTTTATGGAACTCAAATATGCTCTGTAAACACCCTCATCAAATACTCCATTCCGGTGAAAAACCGGGTTAGATCTAATATCTCTGACCAAGTCCTCATCCGTAACAAACATTCCCAAGCGAGCAGCCTCTTGAAGAATCAGGAGTTGATGCACAAGACCCGTGACAACATTTTTCTTTAAGTTTAATTTTTCAACTAGATCCGGCGGCAATGCTCCCTTGAATCGAAGCCTTATTTTCTCCAATTCAGTTTCGTAAACGTTGTAGAATTGGTCATAGGATATTACGGTGTCATTTACCTTTGCAGCGTAAGAGCGGCTCTTGTCGCCGCGGCCCGACCAGCCGTACCAAAAGACAAAGACAACTATTATACCGCCCAAGGCAACCTTGATCAGCCAAGACTGGGCGTGTTTTCTCATCAGATCGAGCACGGCGTATCTCCTTTCCGTCAGCCTGTGGTCGCTGACGGATATTAAGGATTCCCTCAGATGTTGTCAATGGTGATAACCGGCTGAGATTGACTCTTTCTTGAGGCTTTGTTACGATTATGTGCTCGAATCATCCATCAAAAGAGGTAGATCAGTTATGGCGGACGTTGAAGGTTTAGCTGAAGCAAGGGACGTGGGGGTGATGAAGGTCGGGGGAGCAGCCTCGTTCCACTTGAAGGGAAGCTCCCATTTAGACTGGGGCATGAAAAACCGACTTTCTAGGATTATCAAACCGGAAACCGGTCGAACGGTGATGTTGGCGGTAGACCACGGATACTTTCAGGGACCGACTTCCGGTCTCGAAGTCATGGAATCAACCCTGGAACCACTCATTCCTTATGCTGATTGTCTCATGTTAACGAGGGGAATCCTTCGTTCCTCAGTGCCTCCGGGAAGTCAGGTGCCAATCGTGTTACGAGTGTCGGGAGGTAATAGCGTGCTTTCTGAACTCTCAAACGAAACCTGGAATGTATCAGTGGAAGATTGTATCCGGCTCAATGTTTCTGGAATGGCGATGTCCATCTATGTGGGCGCTCCGCACGAACACCAGACACTGGCGGCTTTCTCGGATTTGATTGATGCCGGCTATGACGCGGGCATACCCATTTTGGCTGTGACAGCAATAGGAAGAGAAATGGCCCGAGATGCAAGGTACTTGTCACTGTCTTCAAGAATGGCCGCAGAGATGGGTGCCAATTTTGTAAAAACCTACTACTGCAACGATTTTGAAAAAGTCACTGGGACTTGTCCTGTGCCTATCGTGATGGCTGGTGGGAAAAAGCTCTCCGAAATAGATGCCCTCAAAATGGCCTACAATGCAATCACGCAAGGTGCAGTGGGGGTGGACATGGGAAGAAATATTTTCCAGTCTGACTGCCCTGTGGGAATGATCAAAGCAGTGCGATCCGTGGTCCACTACGGTGAAAAGCCCGAGAATGCCATAAAAATTTATGAGGACGAAAAAGGCACATCGAAGAAAGCGTATACATCCAATAAGCCTCGGCAAACCAGAAAGAAACAATAACCAAATTCCCTTGGTCTTCGCTTCATTGGTAGCGTTTCCGGCAATTGTCGAAGAGGTCTGAGCGTCAGTTTGTTGAAAGTAAAGCGCGTCGGACCGAAAGATGTTCTATCGGCTATTTCTCAACAGTGAGTGGGAGTCCAGGTAGGAGGAGTTCACCCCATGCGAGTGGCTATGTATTACAACAACCGGGACGTCAGGATAGAACAGGTAGAAGAGCCTCGCATCGGTCCGGGAGAACTCCTCGTGAAAGTGTGGGCCAGCGGCATCTGCGGTAGCGACGTTCTCGAATGGTATCGACAGGCCAAGGCTCCCATAGTGCTCGGACACGAAATCGCCGGTGAGATAGCCCGAATCGGCCAAGAAGTCCGGGGATGGAAGCCGGGTGATAGAGTTTTTGTGTCCCACCATGTCCCATGCAACATGTGCCGCTACTGCGTCGCCGGCCACGAATCATGCTGCAATACACTGGCATCAACTAACTTTGATCCTGGGGGATTTGCCGAATACTTAAGAGTTCCGGAAATCAACGTCAGGAATGGTGTCTACGCGCTCCCTGATTCCATGACTTATGAACAGGCTGTATTCATAGAGCCACTGGCCTGCGTTTTCAGGGGTCAACGTATCACCGGCTGGAAGCCCGGCACGACAGTCCTTATCTTTGGGTGCGGTATTGCCGGTTTGCTCCATGTCAGACTCGCACGCGCCACTGGAGCAACACGTATTGTCGCAACGGACATCAACAAAGATCGTTTGAGAGCGGCAGTTCAATCCGGAGCCGACATTGAATTAGCGCCCGGCGAGGACTTGATAGATCGTCTCAAGATCAGCAACGAAGGCCGACTTGCCGACCTGGTAATAGTAGGCACCGGCGCCGCAGGAGCCATTCAACAGGCATTTAGGGCCGTGGACCGGGGAGGAACCATATTGTTTTTTGCTCCGTCCGACCCAGGGGCTCTAGTCGAAATGCCGTTCAACGAGCTATGGCGTAAAGAGGTTACAATCACCTCCTCATACGCGGGCAGCCCGCGGGACATACTCGCCGCGATCGAACTGATTGCCTCGGGCAGGATTGACGTAATCCCCATGATCACCCATCGTTTGCCTCTTGAGATGACACAGGAAGGATTTCGTCTTGTCGCGGAGGCAGGATCCCGGTCTATGAAGGTAGTTGTAGAGCCTCAAAAATAGCCACGCATCTGGATAGGGTGTCGACAAGAGCAAGTCATGCCTGGAATGGTAATCGCTCTTGAGCCGAAGTTCATGCTGCCGAACAAGTGGGTCACGGGCATAGAGAACTCTTTTCTGGTGACGGGAAGTGGCCTGCACAAACTCACTTTGTTTGATGATGCCCTTCAAATTCTGCATTAAGGTTAGTGCCGCGCTTACTATCCATCAGGGCCGGCATCAGTGACCACATATTTCGCGTTTTTTCTCGCCGACAACGGTCAGCGAAATGATCCGTTCCAAATTGGAGTTTATTTCAGTAATGCCCTGCCATTCGATAGCGGCTTGTCGCTCCTGAGCAGCAATGCCATCCAAGAGAACAAGCTGCGATCTTTTTCGTTCGAAAATCAGAAGCCTGTCCAGTGGAGCCGGACCTGTCACTGCCGAACCTCGTGCCATCACGCCTCTCGGAGATACCTCAGCGGTTTTGCCCTTTATGTCCGAGCCAGTAAAGCCTGGATGATAGAGAAAATAAGCGTGAAGGTTTTTTTTGCCATACAGCATTTTTATGAACTGTTCAAGCCCGTCCACCCCCTGAAAAACCACGGCACGGTTCGAAATGTATGACTGTAGGTCCAAGAAGAGAAAAGTTGTTCCTTCAACGACATCGGGAACCTGCCTGATAAGGCTTCTGCAAAGTTCGGATCTTCTTTGGGCAGCTTCTTTCCAGCCGTTTCTCAGGTCTGCGAAGAATGTGGCCATAAAAGCCACAACAATTGTTACCGTTATCGTGAAAACTAAACGAGATCTGCTGTCGCGCCGACCCGCTGTCAGTAGATAGCCAATTGCTGTCGCGAGTCCGAAGGATCCTGAGGAATAGATTCGGCTCTGGCTTGTATAACCTACCCCTGCTCCATAATTTGCAATAAGGTATGGCATGGTCCCCAAGAAGAAAAACACCACCCCAAGAATAATGGGATAGCAGTAGGCCTGTGAACAGGAAACTCCTGCCGAAGATTCTTGTCCCGTCTGGTCCCCGCGACGAAATAGAATCACAAAAACGGCTATAGCGGCAACTGACAAGCCCCAGACCCAAGACCACTTGTCTGAAGGCAGTTGGAGAAAAGGGGTGGCGCAAAAAAGGGCCGCACTGGAAATGTAGCGCCAGAAGAGATGAAAACTCGGGACCCAGCTTGACTGGCCCACGGCTCCACCTGAAAACACCAGAAACCTGACGAGAAGAAACAGGACAAAGCCTGAAACGATTCCTGTGAACAGCCTGATCGACAAAGAGACGGCCGGTGAACCGGCCTGTTTGGCGTAATGGGCGGGCCAGATAAACAGAGGGACCGAAAAGATCAGTAGGCTGGTGTTTTCATAGGTGAGCACAGACAGGCAATAGAGCACAACCGGCGTTGTCAACCCTCCCCACGATCCCGAACCGATAGCCCATTTTTGAAACGCAAGCACGGAACACCAAAAAAAAACCATGGAAATGCGAGAATTGTCCGTGTGCATCATGTAAGTGAGGTTGGAAGTGGGTGGGAGTACAAACGCCAGAAGCGTGCTCATGGCCGCGGCTGTCTGACGACCGGGAAACGCTGTAAGCAGACAGAGTCCCATTAAGATGCTGGAGCCGGCCAGTAGAAACAGTGACAAAATGAAATAAGGAGGCTGGTAGAATCGGAAGAGTTCGAACATGGTGATCCAGTAAAGCCCCTCCATAGGCCTGCTGGATTCCTTGGCATATTCCAAGACACACTGGGGAAAAGAACTCCAGTAGGGAAAGCTGAATATCCACCAATCGTCGCCCTGAAAACCAATGTCGCCCACCATTATGGCGAGAGCTATGCAACAGGCCGCCAGTCCGACACCAGTGCCGGCGATGACAGTTATATGAGGTCTTAATAAAACCATGGGCGCCGACGCCTCGGAGAATATGAAACTGCCATTTGGCTACCTCAGTAGCGGTGAGGGTTGTGTCTACATGTCGGTCCGGTTCAGATCCAACTCAAAAACGCATCAAAGCCCTTTTTCTCTTGTCTGCCACAAGCTCCATTATCCGGCCATAAATCTCTTCAAAAGGCAGGCCACAATTCTGAAAATAGTGTACTTCATCACGTATATGGGTGCGGATTAATCCCCCTACCATGATGAGCACCTCCAAATGTACCAGAGCCTCAAGTCCGGCTAGGAAGTTGAATTGGTTGGGGTCCACGAATGTGTCAAAATAATCGGGCATTGACGCAATGTCCCAGACGCACCGTGGAACGTGACATGCTTGGTAGGTGACTCTGAGACGGTTCTTGTGGTGCGCCTTCAGGAAAGCAACGCGGTTGTTCAGGTTTCTGATAGCGCGCCCATGGGCAGGGAGCACCAGAACGACGTCATCGTAAGTACTGAGTTCTTCGAGTGTTTGAAGGTAAACGAGAAGATCATCAGGGTGGGGTGTAATTGGATTCAGAAGGACGTCGCCGCACAATAAGACTTTTTCATCTTCGGGTTTACCGACGAGAAGCCCAATACTTCCGGAAGTATGGCCTGGAAGGTGCTTTACCTGGATTTCCTCGATCGTCATTCCACCAGCCACTATAGGGCCATCACGCAGGAAAGGGGTGTCCACTTTGAGAGAGACTCCAAGGTGATCGAAATCAAATCCACGAAGGTCCTCCAAGCTCAGAAATTTTTTTGGAGACAGGGGGGGAGGCATTCCCACCGCGGTCATCTGCCGTTGCAGGGAAACCCACATGTTTAGAAGCCCCCATGGATTGCAGATCTCTGGAGTGTCCAGAATATGGGCTGAGACAGGGGCTTTCCCTCGGCTTAGGATGTTATTTGCCATGAGGAAATGATCGGGGTGTCCATGAGAAATAACGAGTAGATCTACGTCCGGGATCGAATACCCGGCCAGCTTTATTCCTTCCAGGAATTCTCGCTCGCTGTGATCTGAGAGCAGGTTGTCGATCTCTTGTGGAACCGGCTGGTTACGCCAGTAATAAAAAAATGCCTTGGCCAAATGTGTTGGGATTCCTGCGTCCATCATAACCAGGGCTTGATCATGGATCAGATAACTGTGTACTGGACCGGGACCAATAACGTCCGGACAGAAAGTGGTTATCTGGGTGATCCTGCTCTTTCCACCAGAAAACTCGAAGCACCGCACTCGCCCGCTGCCGGCTACGGCGGTTGGTTTGAGTACAATCTCGGTTAACGGCATAATGAGTACCTCTCTTCAGACAGTTGCAGCCAAGACCTGTCCACACCATCTTGCGTGCGTCTGATTTTCACATTAGATTTTTTGTTATAGGTGAAAATGCGGACATAAGGCAACCCTATGGACGCAGGTTGCATTGATGCCGGGTCGCCAAAAGCGACTACCACGAGGGAATCATATAGACTGGACGGATAAGGAAGGAGGAAACGGAATGACCCACAATACCTTGATCAAGAATATTACCTTTTCTGAGCCGCACGTCCTTGCGAACCTGGTAGACTATGAGACAGGGCGAGTGGTGAGCCGAACATTTGCTCAAAATAGAGCCATCAGTGTTACACTTTTTGCATTTGACAAGGGGGAGGGACTCAGCACCCACACCGCGGCGGGCGATGCCTTTGTGCAGGTGTTGGATGGCGAGGCCTCAATCGACATCGGCGGAAAGCACATTTTAGTGAAGGCAGGAGAAGTAGTGGTCATGCCGGCAAATGTTCCTCATTCCCTCAATGCCGGTGAGCGTTTCAAGATGCTGCTCATTGTGGTAAAAGGAACTGACTAGTATTTTGGGCTCCCATTACACCTCATTACGTTAAACTTCGGGGAATCAATTATGGCATATCAGTCAATTAGCTTAACCACCGAGGCCGGTGTGGGCCTGATCATGCTGAACCGGCCCGAGGCCCTTAATGCAGTAAACGATGCCATGCGAATCGAGCTGACTGAAGCACTCTGCAAACTGGAATCTGATCCTGAAATAAGAGTCCTGGTTGTTAGTGGATCGGGGAAAGCCTTCAGCGCCGGGGCGGACTTGCGGCATATCAAGCTTCTGTATGAAGAATTTCGTAGATTCGGGCATGGGACCCAATATGGCGGTCCAGAACTGGCTCGAGCCTTTTTTGCTTTCCCCAAACCGATGATCGCGGCTATTAACGGGGTCGCTGTAGGCTGGGGCATGACCATGCCACTCGCGTGCGACATCCGCATAGCCTCCACGCAGGCTAGGTTCTCGGCAGCTTTTGTCAGGGCAGGTTTGACTCCGGAATTCGGAAGTACGTATCTTCTCCCTCGGCTTATCGGTTACGGTCGTGCCGCAGAACTCGTGTTCACGGGTCGCATGTTACAGGCCGAGGAGGCTTTGGAAATTGGTTTGGTAAATCGCTTGGTGCCACACGAGGAATTAATGGCAGAATCAATGTCTCTGGCGCGCAGCATAGCGGGCCAGCCGCTGGAGGCTTTGATCAAGTCCAAAGGCCTGCTGCGTCGAGGCCTGGAAGCGGTTCTGGAACAGTGGATCGAGTATGAAGCGCTCGTTTTTCGTGAATGTATGACCAGCGAGGAACACTATCAGGCTGTCGTTACCCTGTTGGGCAAGATGGATTCGAAAGAGAAGTAGCAGGCCGGTCAACCTCGGCCAGCGCATTTCCAAAACTCCACATCATTAGGCTCTAAACGCAGTAAACGGAAACCGGATTCTCATCTGACGTTATAAAAACCTTTTACATTTATGGGGTTAGATTTTTTATGCAAAAGTTAAGAGTTCTCTTTGTGATAGACAAAATAGGGTTCCTGGAAATACTCTCAATTCCAACATTATCTGCGGCTACGAAAAGGGCCGGCCACCAAGTCGAGCTGATTGAATTTGGTCGAAACGAATCGAAGACGCTGCGCGAGGTGATGACTTACGCTCCTCATGTGGTAGCTTATTCCATTTGTTCCAACGAGACAGATCGATACTTGGATATCAATTCTCGAATTAAAAGTCGCGTTTCATGCTTTTCCGTGTTCGGCGGATCTCACCCGACTTTCTTTCCGGATCTGATCAGACGAGACGAGGTTGATGCGATTTGCAGGGGAGAAGGTGACAGAGCCTTCCCTTATTTCCTTGACCAATTTGCAACAAACGGAATGCAGGATGCTCCTAATTTCTCAATCAAATTGCCTAGTGGAGAGATTCGGGAAAACCCTCCCCAAAGATTAGTTGAAGATCTTGATGAGTTGCCGTTTCCTGACCGAGATCTCGTTTACTCAAAAAACCATTTCCTGGCAGCCTCGCCGATAAAATCTTTTTTTGCAGGCAGAGGGTGTCCATTCAAATGTACCTACTGCTTCAACCACGCATATCATGAACTGTATCGAGACAAGGGACATGTTGTCAGAACCAAGAGCGTTGCATATCTTGTGGAAGAACTGACGAGTGTCTCCAACAAATACCCCCTTGGTTTTGTCAAATTCCAGGATGATGTTTTTGGGATCAAACGAAGTTGGCTCGAAGAGTTCACTGAAACCTATCCCAAAAAGATTGGTCTCCCGTTCATGTGCTACGCTCGACCCAACATGGTGACCCCGGATTACGCACGATGCCTTAAACAAGCCGGCTGTTATTCTGTGTGCATGGCAATTGAGTCCGGCAACGAGACAATCCGAAGGGACGTGTTGCACCGAAACATGACCGACCAAAGGATCATCGAAGCTTCCTCATATTTGAAGAAAGAGGGCATCCGCCTTTACATGATCAATATGGTCGGCCTCCCCACGGAAACTGAGGAGGATATGATCGGCACCGTTAATTTAAACCGTAATGCAGGGGCGGATTTTTCGGATGCTTCGATTTTTCAGCCCTATCCTGGGACTCATATTACTCAAAAGTGCAAAGACATCGGGTTACTGGACGAGGGGAAGGAGAGCTTCGAGAGCCAGTTTACCACTTCGGTGCTTAATTTTCCCCCGGAGTTCAAGGCAAAGGTTGAAACAATCCATCGTTTATTTTCGATTATGGTTGATCACCCATGGGTTCAGACACTTTATCCCGCCTTGTCAAAACATTCTGCGCTGAAACCGCTGCTGAATTTGATCTACAGATTCTATTACGGAGTCAATCTTCACCGTAGAATATACGCAGGCAAGATTCCTATTTCCTTGAGGCTCAGAGGCGTACTCCCTCTTCTGTTTTCAAGGAACCGAACTTGATCAAACCTGCTAAGATGGGATTTGGTTAGTGTTGGACGAACAAGTAATCGACTGCCGACCTGGGTCCTCCAGGGGGCAAAGCAAGAGTCGGTGCATGATTGTTGATTGCCACTGTCACATCTTCACGTCCAGAATAGTCGAAAATGTTTCGGCCAGGCACGCCATGGTTGCAGAACTCGGACTCAATGTTCAGGGTGCCGGGTTGAGGACCGATCCCCGTATGCTGGAAGAATCCGCTTCGGAAAACAATGTTGATATATGCCTTCTGCTTCCTACCGCATCACCCGACAGGGTGCGAACAGAAAACGACCGACACATGAAGTTCGCCTCAAAGCATTCGCGACTGACGTCACTGGCCACGCTGCACCCTTTTATGGACGATATGCCAGGGGAGATTCGACGGATTTTGGAGTTTGGCATCAAGGGTTTCAAGTTCTCGAGCTTTTCGCAGCGATTCGAACTCGCGTCCCGAGAAGTTGAAGCCATGCTGCTGGGAATAGCTCGAATCGGCCTGGAATTCGGTTGGGTACCGGTAATTATTCTTGATACATTCACACGCGCTGACATCCATTTCGGAGCTGACCCAGGGCATCTGACCAGACCTGAAACGCTGATGCAGCTAGTACAACGCCACCCGGAAATCAATTTCGTTGGTTCACACATGGGGGGACTTACATCTGAGATCAGTGAGTTACGTCGATACTTGATTCCAGCCCCGAACCTTTATCTCGACACGTCAAACGCCGCTCACACGTTGCACCAGTCTGAATTCGTGGATCTGCTGCGCATTCACGGACCAGGCCACATTCTCTTCGGAACTGACTGGCCATGGTTTCTCCACTCAGAGGAGATTCCCCACATACGTTGTTTGCTGGAAAAAGCTGGTTACAACGAGTCGGATCAAGACGCAGTATTTGGATGCAATGCGCGCAAGCTGTTCGGAATCTGACTCAAATTCCACAGAGGGCAGTTCCCAGAGTTCTTCAACGATATGGGTTCAATTTTAGATATCCCGGCATCCAGAAGGCGGTAGGTAATCTCTTGGCTACTTGATCATTGAAAACCGGCTGCAAGAGTTTATTGGCTGAATATCCTATCAACTGTGACGTTTCGTCGGTCGATGCTGGTTGTGGGCCGGCCTATTTCCATGCCAGAACTTGATAAATAGTCCTGGGATAGGACACCTCAGTAATACGGACACGATTGGAACTTGGCTCCTAAGTGTTGCTATACTCTCCAAACTCCCGTAATAGAATTACTGATCTTTTGAGAATATGCCTACCGGCTTTTAGTGGAGGTACAACAGGATGGGCGATATACCCAATTTGTCGGATAAGGTGGCTATTGTGACTGGAGGCGGCAAGGGAATCGGGCGAGCAATAGCATTGGGGCTGTCAGAATCGCACGCCAAAGTGGTGGTTGCTGCCAGAACCGCATCCGAGATCCAAGCCGTGGCTGACAAGATCACTTCTCAAGGCGGAGAAGCCATTGCGAAAGTGACTGACTTGACTCAAAACGATCAGATTGAAGCCTTGGTGGAAGCTGCCGTCAAATCATTCGGCAGGATTGACATCTTGGTCAACAACGCGGCCCGGAGCTTTTTCAGGCCGCTTATAGACCTTAGAGAGGACGGCTTTGACAAGATCTTCAACACCAATGTGAAGGCTGTTTTTCTCCTGAGCAGGGCCTGCGCCAAGGTCATGATGCAGCAGGGCGGAGGTCGCATAGTAAACATTACCACCGTGGGAGCTGAACGCGGCGGTCTTATGATGGGAGTCTATCACGCGAGCAAGGCCGCCCTAAAAATGCTTACCATGTGTATGGCCACCGAATGGGCTCCTCTCAACATTCTGGTTAATGCAGTCGGTCCCGGACTGACCCGCACACAGTTCAGCGAACCTATATGGGCCAACCCGGAAATCGAAAAGCAACTGGTGGCGAGGATTCCCCAGGGCAGGTTGGCTGAACCTGGAGACATCGTGGGGGCAGTGCTCTTCTTGTGTTCCGACGCAGCCAATTTCATCACTGGCCAGAGCATTTACGTTGACGGGGGTACATTGGCCAATACTTGATATTCCCAAGTAATCAATGTTGATAGGTGCGGTATTAGTAAAAATCGGCGTACTGCTGAGTTGCCTATAGAGGCGACGTTAGCAATCTCTTTTGTTCCAAAGACGGAGGTGTAAATGAGTGTTGAGGACCCCTGGAGGCAGTTTCAAGAGGTCGTGGATGCCCCTTGGGAATGGGCTCATGACTGGAAACAAAAGACAGGTCGCAAGGTGGTCGGTCACCTCCTGCCGGATGTGCCGGAAGAGATAATCCACGCGGCAGGCGCTCTGCCCGTAGCTGTTTGGGGAGCCGGCGTCCAGTTGTCCAGGGCGCAAACTCACATCCCGAGTTACACGTGCAGTCATGCTATGGGTGCACTGGAAATGGGGTTACGGGGGGACCTGGATGCTCTGGACGGCATGGTCATACCCTATGTGTGCGACACTACACGCAATCTTTACCATGTATGGCATCGGTGTTTTCCCAAAATGGCGACCGAGTTTCTCCGTCTTCCCAAACGGTTGGATTTTAACGGAGCTAGGGAATACTTGCGGGCGGAATTCCTTCGCCTCCTGAACACCATGGGCGGGTTAACCGGTACGAAAGTGGGACTCGATGAATTGACTGCCGGCAATGCGCTTTATGACCAAAGCCGGCGGCGCCTTCGGGAAGCTTACGGGATGCAGTTGGAACAGCCCGCTGTTTGGACTCAGGAAAGAGTGCAATTACTTTTTGCGTCTTCATTGAAGGCGCCAAGAGAAGCGCACTTGGAGTGGATGGACCGCCTTCCCTGGGAAAAAGGCCGACCGGATTTTGCGAAACGCATCAGGATTTATGTCAGGGGAAAGGTGTGGGACCCGCCGGGGATCTTGGGCATCCTGGACGAACTTGGCCTGCTCGTAGTGGAAGACGAAATAGTGACCGGATGGCGCTCGGCGTCAAAGGCCCTTGCCAGGAATGGTGATCCCCTGGAAGCGCTCGTTGAGCGTCACATGTCCCTGGTTCCTTACCCCGGGTATCATCTGGAACCTGCCATGATGGTAGAAAGTTTCCTGGACAGGGTAAGAAACAGTGGGGCCATGGGGGTGATTTTTCTCAACCCCAAGTTTTGTGAGGCTGCCGGGTTTGATACTCCTGATTTCCAAAAGGCCCTTGAAGCAGCAGGCATCCCAAGCCTGATCCTGGAGACATCTTCCCGAGGCATTTCCCTGGAACAAATCAGGCTTCGCCTGGAAGCCTTTAGCGAACTCCTTTCCGGGGACCTGCCCTGATTGCAACTGGAGGATTTTTGTAGTGGAACCCATAGAGTCCCTGAGACAACTCAAGCAAATCAACATTGATTATTATACTGCCGCCCACATGGCTAGACAGAACGACAAATTTGTGGCTTACGTAAATGCTTTCACTCCTGTCGAACTGCTCTACGCGATGGACGTGGTACCCATTTACCCAGAAAACCATGCAGTTATATTAGGCGCACGAAAGTTATCCTCGGAAACGGCCGCAGCGGCAGAGGGCATGGGCTATTCTATGGATCTTTGTTCGTACGCCAGATGCGATCTCGGTTCCATAAGGATCGGAGTGAGTCCTACCTGGGGATTACCCAAGCCGGACTTGCTGCTCGTTTCAAACAGTCAGTGCGGAACGTTAACCAAATGGTTTGAGGTTCTCAGCAGGCTGTATCATGCGCCCATGTTTTTGATAGACGTGCCCCACTCAGGAAGAGGAGAACGAGATGAGGCCGCCGAGAAATATGTGAGAACTCAACTTGAGGATCTGGTGTCGGTAATTGAAGGTATAACGGGCAAAACTTTGGATCACGCCAGACTGAAGGAGACAATCGGCTTGTCACAGGAGGCCTCCAGGCTTTGGACCAAGGTGCTCGAGACAGGCAAAAGCATACCGTCTCCCATTTCGGTATTCGATCAGTTCATCTCTATGGCTCCTATTGTGGCCCAAAGAGGAACCAGTGTTCCAGTTGACTTTTACGGCTCGTTGCTGGAGGAACTCGAGCACCGGGTGAAGGATGGCGTCGGTGCCGTGAAAAAGGAACGCTTCAGGTTGTTTTGGGACAA
>CAINUH010000234.1 GCA_903853735.1 uncultured Desulfomonile sp.
AGAGTGCATCTAGTGTTGCTACTGCGGCGCTCTGTTGCGGTAGAGGAACATTCGGGATCGCGAAACAGCGAAGCGCCCTTAATGAAACTGTCTTTTGAGCCGTTCCGGTCGCTCGTTCGTTTGCTTGGTTAAATACCTGCGGGGACAAAAGAAGGTAATAAAGCCACGAGCTGTTTGTCCCCGGCTTTGGTCGAATCAAACCAATGTGACGCTGGAAACAGAATTCTACATCGTCATCCACGATAACGGGGATCCCAAAGGAACCTGTGACCGTGTACAACAGATCGCCTCTCCTTGGTTTCTTGTTTTGTTTCAGCCCGTAGAAGTATGCGTGCGGTACCATGAAGGTGTTGGAAAAGTCAATCTTGCGAGTGTCTTTCACGATATTGCCAATGGTGATGAACGGAACGCCGGTCAGCGATTTCGGCGGTGGCAAATGGGAGCCGTCAGTAATGTCCGTTGCTAAGTCCGAAAGAGTCACTAACTTACATGTTTGCCAGACCTCTGCGAAGACGGCTTGCAGATGGCTTTCAAATAGGGAGCAGGCGTTTTGGATATTCTTTTCGGCGTTAGCTTTGGCGGTGGCGATGCCCTCAAGCGCTCTGTCAAGGATGCCGACGATCCGTTGCTGTTCGGGCAGAGGGGGGAAAGGGAACTCGATGCCGAGAATCTGCTTTGACGAGAGGTGCTTCACCGTGGCGAAACCGGTGACTTCCTCAATCGCCTTCAAGTGGCTGTTCACCCCGTAGAACAAGAAACGAGGTAATAGAGCAGAGGTGAACCCTTGAAGTCTGCACACTCGCTGATTGAGTAAGGCGGGGCTTCCCTTCCACTCGTAGCACCCAAACTCTCCATCCATCCCGATGAGGAGGTCGCCTGTTTTCACCACATACTTATTATCGTAATCGCCGGTAAATCGTGCCTCGGTTTTCGATCCTCCTTTGAGATCTCGGATTCGAATCAGTGGCATTCCCTGCGACGAATCGAAGGCTTTGGAGTCAAAGGCATAGCCGTTCTGTACTTCCAGCAGGTCACCTAGCTTTATTGTCTGCCACCCCTCCTTCATAGCAGCCCCCGGATTTTAGCCAGCATCTTGGTACTCTCGGTATCCAACGAGGCTATCTCGTCCATGATCTCGAGTGGGCTGCGATGCGCCACCTCCTCGCCGCCGTTCGGATTTTTCACTGAAAGATCAAATGTCGTTGGGTCGATGTTTGTTGTGTCCACGCTCCAGCTCTTGGGCGAGTCTTCAAGGGCTTTCTGTAGTTCAATGAACTCCTTGAGGTCGTCGTCGTTGAGCGGGTTGGTCTTACCGAGGTTGCGGCCGGGGTCGAGCTGGTAGAACCAGACCTTGCGTGTCGGCGATCCCTTCTCGAAGAAGAGCACCACGGTCTTCACTCCCGCCCCTTGGAACGTGCCACCGGGGCAATCGAGCACAGTGTAGAGGTTGCAGCTTTCGAGCAGGAGCTTCCGCAGACTCACCGAGGCATTGTCTGAATTGGAGAGGAAGGTGTTCTTGATGACCACGCCCGCTCTCCCACCAGCCTTTAGCATCTTGATGAAGTGCTGAAGGAACAGAAACGCCGTCTCTCCGGTGCGGATAGGGAAGTTCTGTTGCACTTCCCTGCGTTCCTTACCCCCAAAGGGGGGATTGGCGAGGATCACATCAAAGCGGTCCTTCTGTTGAATGTCAGCAAGGTTCTCTGTGAGCGTGTTGGTGTGCAGGATATTCGGCGCCTCGATCCCGTGCAGGATCATGTTCATGATCGCGATTACATAGGCAAGCGACTTCTTCTCCTTGCCGTAGAACGTCTGGTCCTGAAGTGTCTTGAAGTCTTGGGTGGTAAGGTTCTCGTTTGTCTTCAGGTAATCGAACGCTTCGCACAAGAATCCCGCCGAGCCACAGGCGCCGTCGTAGATGCGCTCGCCTATGCGGGGCTTGACGACCTGCACGATGGCACGGATGAGTGGGCGAGGGGTGTAATACTCCCCGCCGTTGCGCCCGGCGTTGCCCATACGCTTGATTTTCTCTTCGTAGAGGGCCGACAGTTCATGCTTCTCGTTTTGCGATCGGAACTGTAACTCGTCGATATGGTCGATGATTTCACGCAGGTTGTAACCGCTGGAGATCTTGTTGCTGATCTCCCCGAAGATCTCACCTATTTTGTATTCAATCGTGTTAGGACCGCTGGCCTTCAGCTTGAAACCGTTG
>CAINUH010000235.1 GCA_903853735.1 uncultured Desulfomonile sp.
ATGCTCACCCACGATATGGATGTGATGGACGCAGATCGCGGATTGACTTGCAGCGGGCCATGGCTGCCCTTGAGAGTGCCAAACAGAAATCTCTTGCCTGTTCAAGTTCTGACCTCGTTGGGTGCTCATTTAATAGCCATTCACCAATCTGGACCGTGGTTCACCAAACAAATCCTCGACGCTCTGCAAGCAGGCTCGCCTCGCCTCCGCGACAGCTTCGCTAAGCACGGTTAGAGTGGGCGGATCCATGAGCGCGAGCGCCGGGGAGCATCGGTATTGCCCAGGTCTATAGGATACGTCAGCAGGTCGTACAAGGGCTGCCTTGCTCCTGATTCCTGAGGTCCGCTCGAAATCACGTTGCCAATGTCAATTGCAGCTTCTGATGCTAGAAACGGTAGGGATCAAGAGCCGGAAGAGCGTGATTCCTTTGGGGTGGCGCAGGCGCATAGGACATGATTTTCACCTCCATTGCTTTCATTTCACGATGAAGCTATTGTTGCTCACTATCAGGAGACAGTCTCAATTGCTTTCACACAGTCGCACCAATACTGAGGAGGTGGATTCCTCCCGCTTTTAATCCGCTTCTAATCCGAATTGTAAGGGTTGGACAAGCAGTGTATAATGAATTTACAGACCGGTCACTCGTTCGTTGAACGAGCGTACTACAGCATTCAGTCTGAAGGGAGACAAAACATGGGAATCAAACTGGCGCAGCTCATGATCCAACACAAAGTAATCTTCTCTCTCTTTCTGGCACTCGGGCTGATCGCTATTAACTCGGCAATGGCAGCGGATTCCGGAGCGGAGATTCCCCTCAAGGTCAACGGTGTCTGGTATGACAAAGTACAGCTTGACCTCCCCATATGGGTTTCTGTCGAAAATCTTTATCGCTGGGCCCAACAGCCCGGACATGATGCTTCAAAATTTGTTCTCGTCCTTAACGGAATTGAATTTAAGGGGGTTGAACCATCGGCTGTCACAACAGATAACTGTTTAGCCTTTCGCTTGACTCCCGCCTCTGGGACAGCAAATGCATGGAAAAAGCTCGTATCTCCGCCTTTGAAAAAAAACCACGAATGGGTTACTGTTAGCGTTCAGCATGGCAATGCCAAAGTTGAAGGTTATTGGTGGGCCACCCTAAAGATTTTCAATTGGACGTCGCTCTACATATTGCCGGTACTGGTTGGAGGATTGCTTATTCTGTTCTCGTGGTTAGCTATCAAGACCGACGTTATTCGCATACCTGGCGAATCACCAAAGTTGACCGATATTTACGGTAAACCCGTGCGAAAGCCTTATAGTCTTGCGCGCACTCAGATGGCTTGTTGGACATTAGTTGTCCTTATTTCCTACATTTTCATCTGGAGCTTGACGTGGGACCTTGGGAGTTTAACCCCTACAGTGATCGGACTGATGGGCATTAGCGTTGGCACGGCATTAAGCTCGGCAGTCGTTGACTCAAGCAAACGCAACGATCAACTAAGCTTAATTCGAATCCTTCAAAATAAGATGGCGACAGACGAGGTCGAAGCCAAGAAGCTTCAAGGCGAGCTGGTTTCCCTCAATGACACATCAAGTACAATTTCGGCCCCTACAAGCACAGAACGACAAAGCGAAGCCAAAAAGAAGGAGATTAAACAGTCGAAGCAGAAGATTCAGGAACTCAAAGAAATAATAGAGCCTGTACCATCGAAGGGTTTTATCCAAGACATATTGAACGATGACGAAGGACTTAGCTTTCACCGTTTTCAGATGTTTGCGTGGACCATCGTGTTGATAGTTATATTCATTTGGTCGGTTCTTAGTAGTCTCTCGATGCCAGAGATCGACGGGACTCTATTGGCATTGATGGGGCTCAGTGGAGGGACTTTTGTCGGCTTCAAGTTGCCGGATCAACAGGGCTGATAGCCCTCCAGCGGTACATGATCCGGGGGTAGGTCGAAAACAGCTTGACGTTCTTCCGAGGAACTGCCAGAGTAATTTTACGCGTGTCACAGAGTGTGAGCTAGAAATGACGGGGCATGAGAGTTCGCCAAGAAATTAAAAGTTTGGCGTTTCTGACTTGCAGCGTGGCCCCTTACCATGCCGCTGAGTACAGTGCCAGTGGAACACGTGCGGGCATAATCCAACGTTAATGAAGCCACATCGCATTTTGTATAGAGGGGAGCCTCTTGCAAAACTCGGCGAGACAGTCGCTCCGACGAAAGTCGGGTACCAAAATCACTGAAAAAACCGGATTCCGTCTTTCCACGGAATGACAAACGGGCACTTTTGCAAAAGGCTCAGGGGATAGAGAAAATGGAGGCAGATGTACCTCTGCTGCCGACACGAAGCCTCAAATAATGCGTTTATCTCCGACGTCGGGTGCCCTCGGTGGCTCGATGTCGCGTTAATGTGGGTCCACTTTGCGGACTGGGATAGCTTACGGAAGCGACCGATTCTTCGTCGATCTCAATTAATTCTATGAATAGGAGGTCTTTTAACATGCGTACCTACGGACAAGATGTGCGTTGCAGCTCTGGCCAGAATGCATCCGAAACCACTTCGAGGGGAGGGCCAAGGCACAGTTTTCATAACCCATTACACTGCATCCTGCCACCCTACATCCTCGACCATATGGCAGGGCATCCTGACGAGCAGATCAGGCGGATCGCCATCAACGCAATTGCCTTGTCGGAGGGTCTCCGGTCCAGGCGGATAACGATAGGCTTGATGCCATTTATGGGGGAAATACCTTCTCCTCAAGGCAGGAAACATAGATTGGTGTATGACATGCACCATGCTACTGATCCATTACCTGGGGAGCTTGTCCGTTCCGAAGGGCAACCTCCCTTCGGTGACGCAGCTGCGGACGAGGCCTATGACTTCAGCGGATACACCTACGACTTCTATAAGGAGATCTACAATCGGAATTCTCTTGACGACAAGGGTATGTCAATGATTTCGAGCGTTCATTATTACCACAATTACGACAATGCCTTTTGGAATGGCGAGCAAATGGCCTACGGAGACGGCGACGGAAATCTCTTTATCCGGTTCACCAAATCTCTGGATGTTGTCGCGCATGAATTGACTCACGGCGTGACCAGTTTTACATGTCAGTTAGCGTACAGGGGTGAACCAGGTGCTCTCAACGAGCACTTCTCCGACGTGGCGGGCCAGTTGGTTTCTCAGTGGCACCTCAAGCAAACCGTGGATCAGGCAACCTGGCTTGTCGGCGCTGAGATAATGGGGCCAGGAACTCATGCAAAGGCAATCAGGACTTTTAAGGCTGAGAAGGCTTATCAAAATGATCCCGTGCTGGGTACGGACCCGCAGCCAAAACACATGAAGGACAAATACACTGGCCTCGATGACAACGGAGGGGTGCACATAAACTCCGGAATCCCGAACCACGCGTTTTATGTCGTGGCCATGGAGTTGGGAGGTCATGCCTGGGAGAAAGCCGGGCCTATATGGTACAAGACGCAACTAGCCTTGACTACAACAAGCAATTTTCAAGATGCCGCTGTGATGACTTACCAGACGGCAGGAACATTATACGGACACGGTAGTAAGGAGCAGAAGGCTGTTGAAAAGGGATGGAAAGCAGTCGGTATAAATGTGTAGCTACCGGGGATGTAAAATGAGGTCCAGTTTTTTATGAAGATCACGTTTCGCCAATCAGGAGGATATGCCGGCTTGATTAGGGGGTGTGAAATAGACACTCACACTCTACCCGCCGATGAAGCCGCTGCAATCGAGAGTTTAGTTAATAGCAGCGGTGTCCTTACGGCCAAAAGCGCTCATTCAAGGGTAGGGCGTGACCTTTTTAGTTACAGCATCACCATCGAAAGTCGTGAGGGTCAACAGCAGCTGGAATTTGATGACTCGACGATACCTGTGAGCGCTGGTCCCTTGCTGGATTTTCTCAGGATGCGAGCAGGGCCGCGGCCTTTAAGGTAGCTCCTTCTGGTCGCTTGTAAGCGCCAGACCGTTGCCGAATTTTCGTGGCCTCTGTTCCTCTGGGGACGAACGATATAATGTTGCGTGAGAAAAGAGAACGAACCGCAAGAATTGTCGAGGTTCAATATACAAGCTCAGAACTTTGACAATCTAAGTTGTCTAATTTGTGTGCCAGTTAACCAAACAATTCCGGAGTCTTTCTTTCTTCGCACAATGGATCGTAATGCTGGGGCTGATCTTGTGATTGTCATCCTCGCTGAGTGTTCAGTTAAGCTGTAGACGACACACTTACGGGCTAAGCAGTTGGTATGGGAATTCGATGTAACAACACTGACAAGAGACTGAGCAGCCCTTATGAGTCGTCACGAACGAGTTGGTTCGGGTCCGCCTATTGGCCCTTCACCGGGTACTGCCACCGTCGTCAAGGAAGCGTGCCCTATGAAAAATGTCAAGAATAAGGCGGATGAGGTTTGCACACCTCGCGCGCCGGAAGAGACAACCGAGGAACAGATTCTTGCCTATTGGACGGAAGAGCGCTTAAAGAGTGCTCGACCAATCCCCGTACCGAGTCCGGTCCGCAAAGCTCTTAACGAAGATGAAGAGGGGGCAGCAGGGCCTGAGGACGACACCTAAAGGTTCATCGCTGAGTGGTTCTTCTTGCCATACGCATTTCAAAAACTGAGGAGAAAATTATGGTTAGAGAAACTGCCGAACAAGTAGTGCAATCACCTGTTGAGGATGCGTTGACCGTCGGTGCTGTTCTTGAGTACTGGTCCGAAGACCGCATCCGCTCCGCTCAACCACTGCCTATACCGGAGATCTCTCCCGAGACCTTCGCCATGCAACCAACTGCGGAACCTGGCGTTGCCGTCCACGCGGATTCCCTTGGTCCAGGCGGAGCCTTCGAATTAGCGAGCCTGTGGTTCACCACCTCACGGGTTAACGACATAACGGTCTTCCCTCAGTGCGCGGTGGGAAAACTCTACATGACGTTCGGAGGGTCCAACTTCGTGGGATCTGCCTGGGTGGTGGCTGAATGCGCGATATTTACCGCAGGGCACTGCCTATATGATACTGAACATGGCGGGTGGGCCACCAATGTGATCTTCAAGGCACGGTACCGGAATGGACAGGCCTTAGGGACTTGGGCGTTTTCCAATTCCAAGCTCGCCGTGCCCAAAGGCTGGTATGACAACAGAGACTTTACACTTGACATGGGTGCTGCCGTTTCCACAACACCTATCCGGCCGACAACGGGAAGACTTGGCTGGGCGGCCAATTATCCCGTTAATCAGGGGCCGTACACAGAGCTGGGTTATCCGGCGCAAACCCTGCCTGGATATCCATTCGATGGAGAGGAGATGTGGCAATCCGTTGGTGATTACGTAAGTGGAACAAATATCATCCGGGCTTGTGGGAACATGAGTGGGGGATGTAGCGGCGGCCCGTGGGCGATTTTCAGAGACAATGTCTGGCGAGTGAACGGATTGAATAGCCATCGACCCGGTGGTGATAACGATCACATTCATTCGCCGTACTTCGGCCAGAACTTCCTTAACATGCTCGACTGGATCAACAACAACGGCGGCAATTGCACCTGACTATTGAGAAGGCGTAGTGCCCCTGAGGCCGCTACCGGCGGATCAGCAAGTCGATAACCTGGAACAGTTTCTAGGGGGCAGGTCAGTGTAGGCGTAGGTCTCAGTGTTAGCATTGGCTTGTCCGACGTCACACTTGAGCATCTAGCGATGAATAGTTGTCTGAGGATTCCACCGCTACACATCGTCATAATTCTTTACCAGGTGAGTTTCTTTTTGCTGCTTAA
>CAINUH010000236.1 GCA_903853735.1 uncultured Desulfomonile sp.
AAATCCTCCACATAAACAAACGCCCATGATTTAAGAAAGCTGAGATGAGTATCAAAAAGGAGATCAAGAAATGGTATCAATACCTTTTTAATAATGGCGCTGTCTTTTACGGGTGTGCGTTGTTTGGCTGAATCAAGAAGCGCACCAGAGCTGTCCAGAATAGCACCCAAAGCCTCGATAACGTTTTGCGGTTCACTATGCAGATAATCCTTCATAAATAGAAAGTCGTCTGTACGGAACAGCTTCAGCTTCTCACCTGTGGAAAGAACCGAGGAAATCGCCGCCCAAGAACGAAGAACGGCCTCAGGTTCAGCCCAAGCCACTCTTTTGGCAACCACAATAGATGAGTCACTTGAAGGCACTGCTTTGTGATCATAACTACTAACGGCCAGCGCCAGCGCATGGAGCAATTCCAACGTGGCTCGCGATAACTCCATAACAGCGTAAATCTGGCTCGCTTCCTGGGGGGCGTTTAGAAACGCCACATAGCTATTGGCGATTGGCGATGGGTAGGCCTGCAGCCGCCGTCTCAATTTATCAAGGTTAAGACGCATCATCAGCACACCTGACGGATTCGCTGGCTGATCCAATCCCTGATTTTGACCGGACCGATGGGCCTAGGCAATAGCCGCTCTCTATTTCCAGAATCATACAGTGCCGCTTGTAAGACCCGCGCGAACTTAAGATCAACTCCATTTCTCACCTCTTTGCCGAGCCGTTTGGCCTGTAAGGGTGGCCTATTATTTGTCGCACAAGATCGGCGCTTCTTTTTCACATCTTTGCCCAAGTCCGTCAGGAAGTGTTCAATTCTGCTGAGTCGGGCTGCGTGATTCTCTGACAGTTCAACCCGTTTTTCATGGATTTGGACGCCCATAAACGGTGAACACGCATCATATACATAGTGAGCCGTACGCCGTAACCACGCCTGACAGTCCCGTAATGCTTTCCGATCACCCTTGGGCGCATACGCAAGGCATAACACAGTGTCATCACGAGAAAGAACTGAAAAACCACCCCAAGCCGAGTCCTGACGCAACAGCACCGGGGAATCTTGGTTCATGTGGAGTCGCGCTTCACCTCCCTCGTATAGTTCACGCAGGAATGGTTCTACCTGCCCTGGCCGCTGATTAAACGCATCAGTAATCCCGTTTAGGCGAAGAGCTATACCCAACAATGCAACCTCCAGACCGAACGGATATTTGAAATCAATCACTTTTGTGTAGGCCATCACCTTGAGATTTCTATTCACAATAGAATTCAATGGGAAATAAAGCATCGGCACATATTGACGGACCCAACGAGCCGCTTCTGCTGACCACTTATCAAACGACATGTTTTTGAAGGCTTCCAGATAGTGTAACCCGGCAAGCGGGAATCGTAGCTCTCCAGACGGTCGAATATTTTCTAACTGCACTACATAAATGGGAAGCCCATCTTCCATCGCAATCGCGATTTCTTGGCGGACATAACACGAGCCATTGGCATGGCGAGACAAAAGAAGAACAACTGTTGCGCTATTTTCAAGGCCTTCCACGATGGATTTCATCCAAACTCCGCCCGGTGGGTTGTCATCTGCTCGCTCAGCAAACCAGCACGCAAACTGTTGACGAGCCAATACTTCAGCCAGACGGCTGGCATTTCGAGTCTCTGGCGTATTGTCGCGAGAGCTGTAACTTATGAACACATCGTATTGTTTTGCCATGATC
>CAINUH010000237.1 GCA_903853735.1 uncultured Desulfomonile sp.
ACTGAGCAGGCTCCCGCGCCTCGCGGCCCGCATCCTGCCCTACTGAAGGCGGGCGAGTGTACGGATGATACCTCTATGGCTTCATGTCTGGCCGAGACCTACCTGCTCCGGTTCACTAGGGGCACACAGATCCGTTAATCCAATCCAGCAGCCGAGAGTTTTTTCATGTTAACTGCGATAATTCGTGGAAGCACAGACACGTACAGCAAATCAATTCCTCGGACGGTATGCATGGCGTTGCGCAACAGTGTACCCGAGAGAATGACCGGCGACGGGCCAAGCAGTAGCTGTACCCGCAGGGGCCGGACAATCGATTAGTGGGCCAACGACTGAAGTCAGCGGCGAGCGCACGATTCACTGCAACCCGTAATTATGCGGCGCGCTTGCCATCTTCGTGATCTTCTGGATCTTGATCGGTCACTTGACGCCCCTCCGACCACAAAATGCCGCAGCAGGTTATCTCCCCTGAGCCTCCAAGGAGGAGCGAACGCCACTATATCGCTTGAAAGAAAGAAATTTCCCACAGCTTGTCAGAATGCCTAACCACACGGCCCCTGTCAACCAGAATTTTTTCAGGAGTTTCCCAGAAAATTTTGGTCAAAAAGAGGCATCTATAGTTTCGCCCTTTTTGCGAATCGGGGTTCGCGTGTGGAGCGAGGCAGGGTGATTTTTGTTGTGTCCTCGCGTTTCTCGTGATCGCGCGAAATTCTTTGGTCAAAATGGCTGCGTCGTGCTGCAGCCAGCATGTCTGAGAAGGTAATGTTTTTCTTTCTGAAATTCCACAGATCCTTTTCCCCACGTGACTGTTAAGCGTGTCGTCCACCACGGAAATGAGACGCAAGACTTTCTCGATGTGGGAAAGAACCATTTTGGTCCCGGTGGAGTTGGTTGAAGCCTTGAGAGTGGCGGCCTTTGTTGCTCCGCTCCTCTTCCTGTTGGGCGGACTGGGTGGTCCGGACGGATTCTGGTCAAATACCCTGACTTACGGAACTTTTGCCATCTGCGCGCTCTTGGCCGCGATAGTCGCCGGAGCAATCGTGACTCGGCGCTCGGGCGAAAGAGTTCCTCATGTTGCTGTATAATCGAACCCGATGGAACGAACGATTCGCAATGTTGCTCCTAATGGCCTAGAGCAAATCTTGCAACGCCTCCTGGATTGTATTGAACTTGAATGTGAACCCTGCATCCAATAGAGCTTTTGGAACAACTCGCTGACCCTTCAGGAGGTACTCGCCAAATTCGCCGAGCGCCAACTTTATCATGAACGATGGCGCGGGGATGAACCAAGGCCTTTTCATGATTTTGCCGATTGTCCTGGCCAAGTCAGCGTTCCTCACCGGGACGGGTGCGGTGAAATTCAAAGGCCCGGTTATATTCTTGTTCTCTATAGCGAATAGCGCTGCTCGGCATAGGTCCTGTACGTGTATCCAAGAAATCCACTGTTGACCATTGCCCGTAGGACCACCAACGAAGCATCGGAACGGCAGAATCATTTGACTGAGTGCGCCGCCGTCGCGGCCGAAGACAATTCCGAACCTCGCTCTCACGACCCGAACCCCCTTTTTTTTGGCCCTGATTGCCTGTTTTTCCCAATCTTTGGCCAACTGGCCGAGGAAATCGGATCCTGGGGGACAGGTCTCGTCGAGTTCCTCATCCTTGGTCAAGCCATAGTAGCCCGCGCCTGAGGCGTTGAGCAGGGTGATTTTTCCTGATGCGTCAAAAGGGATGGCATCAACCAGGTTGCTGGTCGTGAGCATTCGGCTGTCTCTGAGCCGCCTCTTGTAGTCTTCATTCCATCGGTGAAATATGGACACGCCGGCCAGGTTGATGAGAACATCGTGCTGGGCGACCTGATCTTGCCATTTTCCCGGTTTCGTCGCATCTGCAGCTACCACGCTCACCTTTTCGCCGAGGTGAGGTCCGAGTCGGGCGTTGCGAGCCATGATGGTCACCTCGATCCCCCTGCCCACAAGGAACCTGGTCATGTGGGAGCCCACAAAACCGCTTCCTCCTGTAATAAATGCCTTCATGTCTTTCCTCCACCTGGTTCGAGATCTTTGGAGCGCATGTAGCCGTTCTCGAAATAAATTTTGGCGATTCTCAGCAAATTATCATTATTTGACCCTAGGAGCGCAGGCTTCCAGCCTCTCATGGTAGCCTACCTAATTAATTGCAGGCAGGTTGCCTACGCTCGCAGCATCCGTGGATGACGCCCTTGCTATGCGTTCATCCCACCTTGCACCGGATGGTTTGCTCTACCGGAATGAGATATTTCTCATTACACGGAATTGTTTGACTTATTGATAGGTTTACCCCAGACCGCGTAGATTGGATCGCTGGGAATTCCCAGCGCATAATACTTGTCGTCCTTGGGGCGTGGGTTCCCCCTGCTCTCTTGATAGCCCTGGATTACAAAGCGGCCTGCCAGGGAGAAGAATCTGCGAACGAGTTCCACCCTTTGCTTTTCCGTGCTCTCTTTCCAAATGTTGACTGCCTTCGGGGGAAACACGCGGTTGGAAAAGACCACGATGAAGAGGCCATCAGGCTTCAGGACGCGTGAAACCTCTCTGAAGACCTCCACAGGCTGGATGAGATAGTCCACTGACACGGTGTTTATCACAACGTCAAAGCGGTTGTCAGGAAAGGGAAGCCTCGGATTACGGTTAAGATCGTGGATTACATGTTCAGACAAAACAGAGTTGGCTTCCAACTCCGATTTGTTGAGCCCAAGTCCGGCAACTAGGGCTGGACGGCTCACTTTCCCGAGATGTGAATCCGGTCCAGCCATAAGATCCAGGATCGTTGAACCTGTGGGAATCAAGCGACCATAGATCTGTTCGACCGTGTCAATGGCTCGTGCGTCCAGATGGTCAACAAAACGAGGCCTGGTATAAAAATCCCCATCAAGGGTCTCATCATCTCGACTAAGGTCATGGGCGCTAAACCATGAGCGACTATCGACATCATCAGTCCCTGCTTTAACAACAAGGTCTTTTAGGGCGTCCTCTGACCAGACCGGAGCCGGTCCACAAGCGCCGCGAGGATCCATCCGGCATCGGTAGCCAGTCTTATCAATCCCCTGGTTTTCCAGCGCTTTCCAGCTATTCGTGAAATAGGAACAATCGTCGTTGAAACAGATGTGGTGCAACTCTCCACCCCAACTAGACTCAAGTGGAGTAAAAATCGGATCCATTTCTGATTGACAATGTGGACAAGCGTGTCCCGCAGGCATTGGGTTCTCCCTTCTTTTGGCAATTCCAATTCATAGCAATAGGACTCAAAATATCAGGATTCTTCTAAGAGAGGTGTTTCAGAAAAAGTCAATATCATGCATGGTCTTCTTACCTTGCGTGGGTGATCTCCAGTATTTTCTTGAAAATCAACATGCGTTTCTCATCCGTACCACCCTCAGATTAAAAATATACTGAACTACGCCTTATTTTCTTGGTCTTTGATCCATGAGTCCTGAATGTAAAATTGGGTTCACCATGCGGTGCTGTCAAGTGGACAGCTTTGGAAAACGGTGTCCCCTGAGGCATTCAATATTTCGCAGCAAGATGGCGCAGCCTTGAAAAAGGCATCGCTCACTTTGAGCTTGATCCCCTCTTTCTCCGAGATATAATGTTCGGCGTCGAGAGACTTGTCCAATAGCTCGGAAGCTAACAAACTATCGGCTAGGATTGCCGCATATCTTGAACTGCTGGCAAGCATGCGGAGGTGAATCAGGCGATAGGCTAAGAGAAGAATTTTTTTTAACAGGCCAAGGCGTGACACCTGTTCCAGATTTCCGAATTCAGAAGTGCAATGAGGCCGGAGCAAACCCTCAGGGTGACTATGTGGTCTACTGGATGATTGCCAACCGCAGAACCCATTGGAATTTCAGTCTCCAACGGGCAGTGGAGTGGTCGCGCCGATTCAATAGGCCATTGGTGATCCTGGAGGCTCTCCGATGCGGCTATCAGTGGGCTTCCGATCGGTTCCACCGTTTCGTCATGGAGGGAATGCGCGACAACGCGATTACGCTCGACAGAACCGGTGTGCTTTACTATCCGTACCTTGAGCCAAGACCTGGGGATGGCAAGGGACTCTTGGAGGAATTGGGAAAGCGAGCTTGTGTTGTTGTTACTGATGATTTCCCCGCATTCTTTCTGCCCCGGATGGTGGCAGCAGCAGCCATTCAATTGAATGTGCTCCTCGAGAAAGTGGACTCTAATGGCCTCCTCCCCATACGTTGGACAGAAAGGGTTTTTCTCACTGCATTCTCATTCAGACGTTTTTTACAGAACAACCTCGAGCCTCATTTACACTTATTTCCAGAGTCTGACCCTCTCGCCGATGGTGTTCGGCCATTTACCGGGCAACTCCCGGGTAGCCTTCTTGAGCGATGGCCACCGGCGCACAAAACAATCGAGTCTCTTAATGAAGGAACTTTGTCTCTCTTCCCCATTGACCACGCAGTGCCATCCTCAACGATCAGCGGCGGAGCCCGTGCGGCCAATCAAACCCTGGTGAGCTTTCTCAACGACGGACTCAATAGATATTCTGATTGCAGAAACCATCCGGATGAAGATGCTACGAGCGGTCTTTCGCCCTATCTTCATTTCGGCCATTTGTCAGCTCACCAGGTGTTTGATGACCTGGCAGATTTTGAAGAATGGTCCAAATCTCGGATTTTGGGATGCGGCCGAGGACAGCGTGAAGGCTGGTGGGGTATAAGTCAAAATGCCGAATCTTTTTTGGACCAGATCGTCACGTGGCGGGAGCTTGGCTACAATATGTGTGCTCATCTGTCCCTCTATGACCGATACGAATCCCTCTCGGATTGGGCAAGACAGACACTGGAAAAGCACGAGAATGATCCCCGGCCCTATCTGTACGGTCTCGATCAGTTCGAACGCGCGGAAACTCATGATCCCTTATGGAATGCGGCGCAAAGGCAACTGAGGACAGAGGGGCGGCTACATAATTATCTTCGAATGTTGTGGGGCAAGAAGATTCTTGAGTGGACATGGTCCCCAAGAGAAGCATTGAACCTCATGATCCACCTCAACAACAAGTATGCGCTCGACGGTCGGAATCCCAATTCCTATGCGGGAATCTTTTGGATCTTGGGTCGGTACGACAGACCATGGGCCCCTGAGCGGCCTGTCTTCGGAAAGATAAGGTACATGTCCTCAGAAAGTGCTCGCAAGAAGCTTCGGTTGAAGCAGTACCTCCAAAAGTACTTGAAATGACATAATTAAATGACCTATGGTTCAAGCCAATCGAACATTGGCCTGAATCACAAAACGAGAGGAGTACCGTAAAATGGCAACGTTGAAAAATGGCGACACCGCTCCAACCTTTAGCTTGACGGATCAAGACGGCAACGATGTCAACCTGTTAGAATTTAAAGGGGAAAAGGTCCTGTTGTACTTCTATCCGAAAGCCGATACATCAGGGTGCACTAAGCAGGCGTGCAGTGTCAGAGATGCGCGGCAAGATCTCCGAGACCTTGGGATAGCTGTTTTGGGAATCAGTCCTGACGGGATGGATGCGCAAAAGAAGTTTGACATGAAGCACACCTTGGCTTTCCCCCTCCTGTCAGATCCCGATCACAAGGTGGCTGAACTCTATGGGGCGTGGGGTGAGAAGAAGATGTACGGAAAATCTTTCATGGGAATAATCCGATCATCTTTCCTCATTGATGAGGCCGGCAAAATCATGGAGGGGTGGTATAAAATCAAGCCGGAAAACACCGTTCCAGAAGCCTTGAAGGTTCTACAGTCTTTTCATTGAAATTATTCTAATTTAGGTCTGGTCATTTAGGCCTCGATCCTGTAAGACCTTCAAGTTCGGTTCTGCAAGGAGGTTCCGGAAGCCGTGGGTGAAGAAGACAAACTCGATATCGAAATCAGGTCACTTCTCACATCGCAAAAATTTGGGGTTCTTTCCACTCAGGAGAAGGATCATCCGTATCTGAGCCTGGTGGCATTTGCTGAGACCACCGATCTTCGTACTATCCTGTTTGCAACAACAAGGACCACGAGGAAGTTCAAGAACATCTCTTCGAGGGCCGGCGTGGCATTGCTCGTTGACAACCGATCCAACGAAGCGGCAGACATTCACGAGGCAATGGCCATAACGGCCGTGGGAACCGCGTGCGAAATTTCCCAGTTGCTCAGGGAAAAGCTGAATCGCGTGTATCTGGAAAAGCAGCCTTATATGAGGGAGTTCCTGTCCTCGCCTTCGACAGCGTTGGTCAAGATTGATGTGGAAAACTATCTCCTCGTGCGGCATTTCCAAAAAGTGGCCATACTGAATCTCCCATCATTACCCAGGAGCGACAACGGGAACGCTGATGGCCAGTAGGGCGTGCGACAGGTGTAGCCTTCGAGGACGAAAAGCTAAAGCGCCTCCTTGATTGCCAGCTTTGCTGCAAGGTGTCCGCACATTCCATGCACGCCGCCACCTGGTGGCATTGAGGAGGAGCAGATGTACAGGTTTCGCGCCGGCGTGGAATATGCCCGCCAACGTCCCAAAGGCCGGACAAACAACCGCCGGAAACTCTGCACACCTCCGGCGATATCACCACCCACGTAGTTGGCGTTGTACGCCTCCATTTCGGCGGGCGACATCGTGTGTCTGGCCAATACGCTACTCCGGAATCCAGGGGCAAACCGCTCCAACTGCGCTTCGATTCTTTGGGTCATGTCCACTGAGCACCCATTGGGGACATGGCAGTATCCCCAGGCTGTGTGGAATCCCTTGGGAGCGCGTGTAGAATCAAAAAGGCTGGGTTGTGACAGGAGCACGAACGGTTTTTCGGGAAGAACACCCCGCCACACGTCAAGTTCGGCAGCCGCAATTTCCTCAAGGGCGCCACCTAGGTGGAGCGTGCCTGCCTGAGAGCAAAGCGGATCTTTCCACGGAATCGGCCTATCAAGGGCCCAATCCACCTTGAACACTCCGGAGCCGAACCGGTGTCTTTTGAGTCGCTCCAGATAATCTGATGGTAATGTTGAGCCGACGATCCGGGCCAGTTGCTTGGGTGTAACGTCAAAAAGAAAAGCCCGGGCCTTGGGAAGATCATTCATGGATGAGACAGGTGTTCCTAATCTGATGATTCCCCCCAAGTATAGGAAGTGAGAGGCAAGAGCGTCGGAAATCGCTTGGGAACCACCGCGGGCAATGGGCCATCCAACCGCATGGCCGGACATAGAGAGCATGAGCCCAAAACCTGCGCTCGACGGATGTTGCAATGGAAAGATGGCATGGGCGGAATTACCGGCGAAAAGGGATCGAGCTTTGACTCCGTTAAACCAGGAGTCTGCTAAGCCCTGGGCAGACCGCATGGCTCGGGAAGCGAAACGGAGAAGTTTAAACGGGTTCCGGGGAATACCAAGAGGTTTCAACAGATCTAGGGTGAGCATGTCCCAATCGTGCACAAATGGTCCTATAAGACTACGATAGCGGTCTGCGTCTGAATCAAGGCCTTGGGCGGTTGTTTCCAGGGATCTTTCGAGGAGCGCCGCTGGTCTGTCATCCAAAGGGTGAGCAAGGGGCACGGGCGGATGAATCCACTCAAGGCCATAGGCTGAAAGGTCAAGCGAGCGGAAGAACGGTGAAGTCAGCGCCAACGGATGTATCGCCGAACACACGTCATGGCGAAAACCTGGCAGCGTGAGTTCTTCGGTGCGTGCGCCGCCGCCGATAGTGTCTTTGGCCTCAACAAGCAAGACTGATCGCCCTCCCTGGGCTATGGTTATTGCAGCCGCTAGACCGTTCGGACCAGACCCCACCACTACGGCATCGTATTCTACTCGAATCGGCATGCAGTGTGCCTCTGAACGGTCGCCTCAACCGTAATTAAGCCATCGTTTTGGCTCGTTCATGACCGTTCGTATTTGGGCATTGTAGTACAACTATCAGTTTCGCCCTTTTTGCGAATCGGGGTTCGCGTGTGGAGCGAGGCAGGGTGATTTTTGTTGTGTTCTCGCGTTTCTCGTGATCGCGCGAAATTCTTTGGTCAAAATGGCTGCGTCGTGCTGCAGCCAGCATGTCCGAGAAGGTAATGTTTTTCTTTCTGAAATACCACAGATCCTTTTCCCCACGTGACTGTTAAGCGTGTCGTCCACCACGGTTTCATATTCCACCAC
>CAINUH010000238.1 GCA_903853735.1 uncultured Desulfomonile sp.
AGGAAAAGCAGGCTTTAGGTGAATGGAAGTCGGTCAGGGCTTTTGATGCGAGCGACCTTGAGCAGTGGCTTGAACAATCACTACAGGCCCAAGGATGGTTAGCGGAGCAAATGGGACGTCGGGCCGAAGGTGTGCACTCCCTTGAGGATCAATGGCGAGTTTGGGCATCTGTCACGGTGCCCGAACTTTCAAAAGAACTCTTTGCGCCTTCGGTGGAACACCATCTGGCGACTGTAATAAGATGGATCAAAAATCCCCCTTCCTCCCCTCTGATTGTCTGCGGAGATTCAAAGATCGAGGCGGTCGCGTTTCTCCATTGTCTTTTTGAGAGCGGTGATCCAGCATTCGCCGGGCTCAAAGACCGTGTACTGGTGTTCTCCTCTCCGCAAGCGCTTCGAAAACTCACAACGACTTCCCCTTCGTTTTTACCCATACTGGTCTCAGAGGAAGTTGAGCGCGAAATCGGCGCTGCTTACAAGAACCAGCACACGATAATTGTCCGGCCAAGGAATTCGGTCGAGCGTGAGCCGAATATTGTGCTTGATCTTCTGACCCATGAGGGATTCAGGAAAGCACTGGAAGCTATGGGCATCGATGACCACCTTAAGGCGGATGACCTTGGACGCGAGTCAGGTTATTCGCCCACAATTCTTCGTCGGCGACTATCGGAGATCCCTGCCATCCGTACCCCTGCATGGGCTCGGGATATCAGCGCTGTGCGGAGATTAATTCCGATGATGCTGGTAGGGGCATGGCGTACCGAGTCAAATGGTGACACTGAAATCCTACCGTTTCTTGCCGGCACATCGTATCAGGAGATTGAAAAGGATATAACCGAACTTCTGAAATTCGACGATCCTCCCATCTGGTCAGTAGGCAAATTTCGGGGCGTTGCATCAAAGATCGATGCTTTCTTCGCAGTTCAGTCAGCCGTGACTCAGAGAGACCTCGACGAGTTTCTCTTTGCTGCAGAGGTGGTCTTATCGGAGAAAGATCCAGCGCTGGAACTTCCTGAAGACAAGCGATGGCTTGCAAACCTTTATGGAAAAACGCGTGAGCACTCCGGGACGCTACGTGACGGCATCTGTGAAACCTTGGTCGTTCTCGCCGTCCATGGCAACGATTTGTTCAGGAAACGCCTGGGAATTGATGTCGAGGTTCAAATTAACCTGCTCATCAGGCGTTTGCTATCACCCCTAACACCAGAAACGCTTCTTTCACAAACAGACAAACTTCCATTGTATGCAGAGGCGGCACCTCAAGAATTCCTGCGCATTATAGAGGAGGACCTCAAAACCCCCGAACCGAAGGTATTTGCACTGCTGAAACCTGCGGATAGTGGGCTGTTCGGGGGCGGGTGCCCTCGCACGGGCTTGCTCTGGGCCTTGGAAGGCCTTGCATGGAAATCTGAGCAGTTGCCACGAGTCTCCCTGATTCTCGCCAAACTTGCTGAACGAAGAATCAACGACAATTGGGTAAATAAACCGGAAAACAGCCTTCAGTCAATTTTCCGTTCGTGGATGCCACAGACGGCTGCACCGTTGAACGACCGCATGAAAGCTCTGGAGGTTCTGACCCAGAGATTCCCGGCCGTAGGCTGGCAGATTTGCCTTGCACAATTGCAATTAGGACAACGCGTTGGAGATTACAGCCATCGGCCGAGATGGCGCAGCGACGCCTCGGGGGCCGGTCAGTCGGCAACATGCTCGGAAATTCATAAATTAGAACGAAAAGGGCTCGATCTTGCCCTCACTTGGCCGGGTCACGAAGAAAACACGCTTGGTGATCTCATCATGCATCTTGAAGGATTACCTGAGGAAGACCAGCTGGCGGTCTGGAACCTTGTAGACGAATGGGCGAAAAAGGAGAATGACGAAGGCCGAAAGGCGATCTTGCGGGAGCGGATTCGGCGGTTTGCATTCTCTCGACTCAGCATAAACCGCGACATTAAGGCCGTTGTCAGAGATCGTGCCCGTAGTGCGTATGACCTGCTTACTCCAACTGATCTGGTTATCCGCAGCCAATGGTTGTTTGAGCAGCACTGGGTTGAGGAGTCATTTGATGAAATACAAGCAGACGATTTTGACTACGAAAAGCATGAAGAGAGGGTTCGGAAGCTAAGAATAGAGGCTCTTCGGGAGATTTGGGAGACCAACGGATTTGAAGGAATCACGGGTCTTCTGTCAAAGAGTGGCGCTGCGTTTGCCATTGGGATCCATATGGCAGACGGTGTGATTGAGCCCGCCGCCGCTGTCAGTTTTCTCGAAAAATGTTTAACGATTGACGGCGAAGATGTTGTGGTGGCGAAGTTCGACGAGGTAATGCGTGGCTTTATTCTGAAGTTGGAAACGGGCCTCCGTCTAGAGATCACCCAGGACCTCATCAAGGTGCTATCTCAGCCGTTGATTTGCCGATTTCTCAAGTGCTCTCCCTTTATCCGCG
>CAINUH010000239.1 GCA_903853735.1 uncultured Desulfomonile sp.
ATAGCCTTCTGGGCCAACAGCCCCATCAGATTGCTGAACAAACCGGCCTTCGGGGGGTTGATTTCCCTGGATCCATATTCGTGGTTTTTTAACCTTCTCATCCTCATCTCTACTGGATTGACGGCTCTCATGTCGGTCCGTTATCTGCACGACGAGGGGTTGGAGCTATATGAGTACTTCGTGCTCCTCCTTTTCGCTGCAGCAGGAATGATGTTTATGGTTTCGGGAACCCACATCCTGATCATCTTTGTAGGTCTCGAAACGTTGTCAATTTCGATATACGTGCTTACCGGGATCCTTCCCGACAACCAAAAGTCAAGTGAAGCTGCGCTTAAGTACCTTATTTTGGGTGCATTCTCCAGTGGTATATTCCTCTACGGAGCGGCCTTGCTCTATGGGGCCGCAGGATCTCTGGCTTTGCCGGCTATGACGAAGTATTTCACCGCAATGCCCGGCTACTCAATGGGAATGCTCGGCATGGGTCTCCTGCTGGCCGGCTTTGCCTTCAAGGTGGCAGCGGTACCATTCCACATGTGGACACCCGACGTTTATGAGGGTGCTCCCGCGCCGCTCACGGGGTTCATGTCGGTGGGGGTCAAGGCAGCGGCGTTTGCTGCGTTCATGCGGGTTTTCTTTGAGGCGCTCTCCGCCATTCAGATCAATTGGGCGCCGATCCTCTGGGGCTTGGCTGTCCTGACCATGATTCTGGGGAATCTCGCGGCACTCACTCAGGAAAACATCAAGAGAATGCTGGCGTATTCCAGTATAGCACATGCCGGCTACATACTCGTCGGAATGGTTGCGGGAAAGGAAGCCGGAACAGCAGCCGTCCTTTACTATCTGCTCGCCTACACATTCACCAACCTTGGCGCATTTGCCGTGGTGGCCTTGGTGGGACGCAAGGGTGAAGCCAATGTCCTGATCGATGACTACAGAGGACTGGCCAGAGTCCATCCGCTTCTCGCTCTTGTAATGTCAATATTCCTTTTCTCGCTGGCAGGAATTCCGCCGACGGCCGGCTTTGTCGGCAAGTTCACAGTTTTCAGTGCTGCGATTAATACCGGTTATATATGGCTTGTCATCATCGGCGTTTTGACCAGTGCAGCATCGGTTTTTTACTATTTCCGGGTAATAATGAAAATGTACATGGAGGCTCCGGAAATAGAGCCCCAGAAGCTTCAATTCGGTCCGCTTACAGTGGTCGCCCTGAGCGTTGCCGTTACGGCAGTGCTCTACATAGGGATATTCCCAACTACCTACCTGAATGTGGCGGTAGAATCAGTGAAACCGCTGTTCTAGAGGGGTTGAGGGAAGTATCAACGATAGGACGGAAGAGAAATAGGTACCGGCATCCTTCACACATACCGATTCGCATTCAGGCCTGTGATTTTGAGCAGAGGGGCGACTCATGCGTCGCTCGAGGTGGGGGTATGCGTCGCTACACTCCGTCATTTATCCGTAACCATCAAGAGAACACATGAAGATTAGTGCCCTGGTTCCGACCGGTCATGGTATCAACTGCGAACTGGAAACCAGACGAGCGCTTGAGCTGGCAGGCTTTGACCGGATTGATCTGGTGCATCTGAATTTCCTGGCCAATGGCGAAGCGGATCCCGCGAATTACCAGATGGTAGTCTTTCCCGGAGGCTTCCTGGACGGAGACGATCTGGGAGCTGCTCAAGCCTGTGCCAACCGCATTCGGCATTCCCGCATAAATAACGACAGGCTCATCGACCGGCTAATGAGATTTGTCTCAGAGGGGGGACTACTTCTCGGTATATGCAATGGGTTTCAGCTTCTTATCAAGCTGGGAATGTTGCCGGCGATTAATGGGGACTACACAGCCCGAGATTTCACTCTGACTGCAAACGACTCAGGCCGATTTGAAGACAGGTGGGTCAGCCTTTTGGTGGATCGAAAGTCGCCATGTATTTTCACCAGGGGATTGTCCGCTCTGTACCTGCCAATTCGACATGGAGAGGGAAAGATCGTAGGCCGCAAACCTGACATGGCCGTTGCCCTCACCAGGGCCCATCAGGCAACGTTAAGATACGCATCGTCCGATGGCAGCAGCCCGACGATGGAATATCCCTATAACCCCAACGGTTCCGAAGAAGCCATAGCCGGCGTGTGTGATCCATCGGGTCGCGTGTTTGGGTTGATGCCCCATCCTGAGTGTTTTCTCCACCGCACGAATCACCCCAGGTGGACCAGGGATGCGTTACCTGAAGATGGAGAAGGTCTGTCAGTATTCAAAAATGCCGCAGATTTTCTGAGACAAGCGTAGGTGGTCTCCTCTGGAACTTTTTTCTTGCTATTCTAGGTTATTAAGACTAAACTTGAGAGGTTTTCCCGCCTTATGTTTACAACAAACCACAGTTCATTGAAACGACCAGCTTAAGCACCGCATTATGAGCGGCCAGTAGTGACACAGGAGGTATCGATGGCTCTTGACCCGACCAAGATGGCTGATTGGCAGATAGCTGAAGAAGCCGAAAAAACAATGAAAACCGTATACCAACTCCGCGATGAGTTGGGGTTGACGGAAGAAGAACTTTTGCCTCACGGCCACTACGTGGCAAAAGTGGACTTCACCAAGGTACTGAAGCGTGTTTCCGGCAAACCTGACGGAAAATACATAGACGTGACCGCGATCACGCCGACTCCATTGGGAGAAGGCAAATCCACAAGCTCCATGGGACTTGTTGAAGGCCTGGGCAAACGTGGCAAGAATGTGATTGCGGCAATTCGACAGCCATCCGGCGGTCCGACGATGAACATCAAAGGGTCGGCAGCAGGCGGTGGTTTGGCTCAGTGTATACCGCTGACGCCTTTTTCCCTTGGACTCACCGGGGATATCAACGCCATAATGAATGCTCACAACCTTGCCATGGTGGCCCTCACCTCCCGTATTCAGCACGAATTCAATTATGACGACGCCGAATGGGCCAAGAGGGGTATGCCAAGGCTGGACATCGATCCGAGAAACGTGGAATTCGGATGGATCATGGACTTCTGCGCCCAGTCCCTCCGCAACATTATCATCGGTATCGGCGGAAAGATGGACGGATTCATGATGAAATCCTCCTTCGGAATCGCCGTTTCCTCTGAAATCATGGCCATTCTAGCCGTGTCCACCGATCTAAAAGACATGCGTGAACGCATGGGGAAAATCGTGGTGGCGTACAACAAGAAGGGGCAGCCCGTGACGACCGCCGACCTTGAGGTGGATGGCGCCATGACGGCGTGGATGGTTGAGGCGATCAATCCCAACTTGCTCCAAAGCGTTGAGGGGCAGCCCGTATTTGTTCATGCCGGTCCTTTTGCCAATATAGCCATAGGCCAGTCCTCAATTATCGCCGACAGAGTCGGGCTTAAGCTCGGAGACTATCATGTCACGGAATCAGGCTTCGGGGCTGACATTGGTTTTGAAAAATTCTGGAACCTGAAGTGTCGTTTTTCAGGACTGCAGCCTAACTGCGCGGTCGTAGTCGCCACAATACGTGCCCTGAAATGTCATGGCGGCGCTCCCGTCCCAAGGCCGGGCTTGCCCATGCCAAAAGAATATGAAGGCGAAAACGTCGGCTGGGTCGAAGCGGGTTGCAAGAACCTCATTCACCACATTGAGACGGTCAAGAAAGCCGGAATCAATCCGGTCGTGTGTATCAACTCCTTCTACACCGACACCAAGGATGAAATCGCAGTAGTCAAGCGTCTGTCCGAGGCTGCTGGCGCTCGCGCAGCCGTTTCGCAACACTGGCTCAAAGGCGGCGACGGTGCCTTGGAATTTGCTGATGCTGTAGTAGACGCTTGCGAAGAGAAGAACGAGTTCAAATTTCTCTATGACCTGAGCTTGCCGCTTCGCCAGAGAATCGAACTCATTGCGAAAGAAGTCTATGGAGCAGACGGCGTGAGCTTCACTCCGGAGGCTGAAGCAAAAGCCAAGAAGATGGAAGCGGATCCCGCTCTGGCCAAACTCGGAACCTGTATGGTGAAGACCCATCTCAGCCTGTCTCACGATCCAAATATCAAGGGGACTCCCAAGGGCTGGATTCTTCCAATCAGGGACATTCTTACATATAACGGCGCCGGCTTCGTAGTGCCTGTCGCCGGAGCCATTTCACTGATGCCGGGCACCGGTTCCAACCCAGCGTTCCGCAGGATCGAGGTGGACGTGGAAACCGGAAAGGTCAAGGGCGTGTTCTAACAGAGCACCTGCCTGATAGAAAAACCCCGCATCGGCCTCGACCGCTGCGGGGTTTCTTTTGGCTGCTATACCAATTCTCGAAATTAGAGCCCCCGGGATCCATCGCAATCCCGGAGGCAGTGAAGCCCCTTGCTCCTGGGGGGGGTGGAGCTGAAGGACTCAATGCTATGATAAACACAAAAAGACAACTTGCAAGACCAGCCGATCCAAATTTCAAGCCCGCCTTGTGGTTTTTTGCTACTGTTTCATCGCCGACCATTTCATGTCGCTTCGATTTGAGATATTGGCGGCCTGGATGAATCCCGTATGCGCCCTCGATGAACGGCTCACAGAGAAAACACCACGCCTTCACATAGACGATATCTATTTGACAAATAGGCATACCCGATCTATAACTATCAACGGTAACGTTCAATTCTAGGGGGTTCGGGATGGAGTCCGTAAGGAATTTCTTTGCCACGACCAAGGGAATGGTGGTCGTCGGCGCGGTAATCGGAATTTTGGCGGCGCTGTTACAGAAGCTCGGCAACCCCGGTAACATGGGAATTTGCGTTGCCTGCTTTAACAGGGACATTGCCGGAGCACTGGGATTGCACAGGGCCGAACTGGTTCAATACCTTCGGCCGGAGATTTTGGGGTTCATTCTTGGGGCATTCCTGGCTGCATTCTATGTCCGGGAGTTCAAGCCAAGAGGAGGATCAGCACCTCTGGCCAGGTTCATTCTGGGAATGTGTGCCATGATAGGTGCATTGGTATTCTTGGGCTGCCCTTGGCGCGTGTTACTGAGACTGGCCGGCGGCGATGGAAATGCTCTTTTCGGTCTGGCTGGTTTGATTTGCGGGGTGTTCGCGGGAACATTGTTCTTCAGGGCAGGCTACACCCTCGGGCGGAGCACGAAGCAGAACTATTGGCTGGGTTTCTTGATGCCTTTAGTCGCTTTGGGGTTGCTCTGTCTAAGATTTATATTCCCGCAGATTCCCGGCGAAGCCAAGAACGACGTTCTGTTTTACAGTGTGAAGGGACCGGGCTCGCAGCACGCCTCGCTGGTGGCGTCAGTGGGAGTGGGACTCATAGTCGGCATCCTTGCGCAGCGCAGCCGCTTCTGCACGATGGGAGCGTTTCGAGATCTCATTCTATTCAGACATTTTCACTTGTTTTCCGGAGCCCTGGCCCTGGTGGTCGCCGCCTGGTTCACCAACCTGGTTGCAGGACAGTTTCACCCTGGGTTCCAAGGTCAGCCCGTAGCTCACACCCTGGTATTCTGGAACTTTTCAGGAATGTTCGTAGCCGGCTTGGCTTTTGCTTTGGCAGGCGGCTGTCCGGGCAGGCAGGTTTTTCTGAGCGGTGAGGGTGATGGAGATGCGGCGATGTGTGTGCTCGGCATGATAGCCGGAGCTGCTCTTGCCCACAATTTTGGGTTGGCTTCGTCACCTGCCGGACTGGGTGCCCACGGCGTTGTGGGGCTGGTAGGTGCTCTGTTGATATGTCTGTACATCGGTGTCACCAACTTGGGGAAAGTTGGAGCCTAAGGAGCATTTCTATGGCAGAAATAGTTGACGCAAGGGGGTTGTCGTGCCCGCAACCGGTCCTGCTGACTTTATCAAGGTTAAAGGAAATAGAGACCGGCGAGATCGAGGTTGTCGTGGACAATGAAACGAGTCGTGAGAACGTCGGTCGGGCAGCGATCAGTCAGGGTTGGCTGGTGGACCACGTAGTGCAAGATGGTGATGAATATCATCTGAGGTTGAAGCGCTCATGAATATGCTTGCGACAATCGTTTCAAGATTTGTGAGACCTGGAAAAAATGAGCGGTCCGGGAGAGCCACTGATTCCACGAAGGGACTTATGATTTTCGACAGCACAAGTGAAGTTATAAAGGCTGAAACCTTGCTCAAGAACGCGGGAATCGACATTCAGGTTAAAGGGCCTCCGCCGGAAGTCCAAACCGGATGCGACCTCGCCATAGTATTTCCTTTGACGGCGGTATTGAGAGTCTCGACCCTCTTGTCCGAAGCTCGAATCCTGCCTCTTCAAGTTCTCTCTTTGAAAGATCCGCTCCTGGAACCTGTGAGCATTTATCAGGTCAAGGATTTCGGTGACTATCTCATGGTCCGTGCTGCCAACATGAAGATAACGATCAGGAAAGAGGATTTAAGAATCGTCAACGTTTCCGGCGGCGGGTGTCCGGATGTTCCATACCTCGCGGACCGGTTGGTAGGCAAAAGGCTGTATGAGGCTCCTGAACCCCGAACAATCGGTCGTACCCTATGCGGTTATGCACTTCAGTTGGCCTTGGAGGAGTCGAAAAGGCAATGTCCTGGCTTATAGTAGGAACCGTCGCATCAGACGATTTCCCGATCCTCAACGCTCGGTGCAGACTCGCCGGCGGCACGCTGCATCTTGATGGCGAGGCCGTGAAAGTGGCTAGAGGAACCCCGGCCCTGTTAGGAGCTGCTTGCGCGACGGCAGAGGCTCTGGGTATCGGGAATCCCCGCGCCCTGCTGGTAGGCGATACCGGCCGAGGAGAAGGAAGCATCCAACTGTACCGTCATCTTGTGGAAAATCTCCAGGCCTACCAGGATCACCTCATAGTATTTCATTACCTTCAGCCGGATGTTGACTGGCATAACAGGGTTTTATTGGCACTGGATGATCTGCCTTCGAGACCGCAACTCGTGGCGGATGCGGGTTATATGTATGTGGCCAAGATGAGCGGTTTTGCAGCGTCCTATGACCTCTTCACCCCGGATGTCGGAGAAATGGCCTTCCTTGCCGACGAATCGGCTCCTCATCCATTTTATACGAGAGGATTCTTGCTCCGAAATGAGGACGATATTCCCGAATTGGTCAAGCGGGCATACGAGAATGAAAATTCTTCCCGACATCTCCTGGTGAAGGGCCGAAATGACTACGTGGCATCGTCGGCCGGGATACTTCATACGGTTTCGGAACCCTGCGTGCCGGCCATGGAGCCTATCGGCGGGACAGGGGACACGCTGACCGGCATTGTGGGTGCCCTGATAGCCGCCGGTAAATCCGTCCCTGAAGCAGCCTTGGTAGGGGCTAGAGTCAATCGGCTCATGGGGCTGCTCGCAAATCCCTCACCCGCCTGCTCAGTCGCAGATCTGCTGCCATCCCTGCCTAAGGCTCTTGAAAGCGTTCTGTCTTCGAGCTGAGTCAATTGCGAAACGGCGGTTTCGAAAAAACCACGAACTTGTATAGCAACATTACGCGGATTTTGCTATCGTCGCGTCCTATACGCTTTGCTTTCACACAAGTAACACCTTTTACGAGAAGGTTTTGGTAGTGACGGGCGTCTCTGCCCGTCAATGTTATTTCGCTTCTCAAAAGTCTTTTCGGTTAGGCTGGGACGGATGCTCAAAACCTGCCGCCAATCGGTAACAACTTTTGAGAACTGCTTTATGTTCCATTGCCTGTAGCTCGGACCCTGGTAGACTCGAACACGGAGTAAGCTGTTGCTGAAAATGCCCTTAGCCGCGTTGTGTGACCCTGAAGGTGAGCGAATTCCCGAGGCGGCGCCCCGCGTAATAGATGCACATGTCCATGTTTTTCCAGACGAGTTATTTCAGGCTATCTGGAGGTGGTTTGACGAATTCGCGTGGCCTATTCGTTATCGCCTGTCCTCGCAAGGAGTCATAGATTTTCTCCTTGAACGCGGCATAGCCCACATCGTCGCGTTGCATTATGCGCACAGGCCGGCCATAGCTCCCGGTTTAAACGCCTTTATGGCTACACTGTTGGAAAAATACCCTCAACTTACCGGGACAGCAACGGTTTTTCCAGGAGAAGACGCGGCACGGGGCATTCTCGTGGATGCGTTTAGAATGGGGCTCAGAGGCGTGAAACTCCATGCCCACGTCCAGTATTTTGATCTGGACGGCGAAGAGATGCTCGACATATTTGAAACGTGCTCAGAGTATTCCCAGCCTCTGGTCATGCATGTTGGTCGCCAGCCGAGAAACCCTCATTATGCATATCAGACCGATCCGTTCCTGTTATGCAATGCGGAAAAACTTGAGCGGGTCCTCATCTCCTATCCAAGCCTCAGAATATGTGTTCCACACCTGGGGGCTGATGAGTTTGCGGCGTACCACCTATTGCTGAATCAATACGATAACCTCTGGATTGATGTCGCCATGGGGCTGGCTGATTATTTGCCGTTAATCAATCCGGTTCCCCTTGAGGACATGCGTATGGATCGTATCATGTACGGGAGCGATTTTCCAAATATACCGTATGCGTGGGATCGTGAGCTGAAGCGCCTTTGCAGCATGGGGTTGCCGGCCGAATCTTTGGAACGAATCTGTTGGAAAAACGCTGCGGAGTTTTTTACCATCTCAATGAGGGTGTAATTCGACGTCAGGCTTTCCTGGACGGCTTGTTTCTCTCGTAGAGGATTCGGAGCCCGTCCATTGTGAGGTTGTCGTCTATTTCATCGACAAATTTTGTTTCAACAGTGATAACACGAGCCAATCCCCCAGTGGCCACCACTTTCGGCCTGGACCTCAATTCGTCGAACATCCTCAACAGTATCCCGTCAACCAATGACGCATAACCAAATATGATGCCCGATTGAATGGCTGAAGCGGTATCCTTGGCAATGACGCGTTCAGGGGCAATCAACTCGACGCGAAAGAGCTTGGAAGCCTCCTGGAATAAGGCCTCAGCAGCGATCTTGACGCCTGGAGCAATTGCTCCTCCCTCATATTCTCCTGCCTCATTGATGTAATCAAAGGTAGTTGCCGTTCCAAAATCAACGGCTATCAACTGGGAATGGTACTTCTCATAAGCAGCTACCGCATTGACTATGCGGTCGGCCCCCACTTCCTTGGGATTGTCATACCTTATGGGCATGCCGGTCTTGATACCCCGGCCTACAAATAACGGCCGAATTTTCAGACACTGTTTGCACAGATCCTCAAGGGCTCCCAACAGTGTGGGCACAACGCAGGCAATAATGATGCCGTCGATTTTTAAAAAGTCTATGTCACTTATGGCAGCTAAATTCCGAAGCATCATCCAATACTCATCGGCAGTCGAGTCTTCTACAGTTCGGATCCGCCAGAAACCCAGCGCCTTGTTTCCTTCGAATATGCCTATGACCGTGTTGGTATTGCCTACATCAACAGCAAGCAGCATGAGTGAATCCTCCTCATCCATAGAGCGACGCCTTGTCAAAGAATGACGAAATATTCGTTTCAAAGCATAGAGTGGTTGCCAAAAGTCTTTTTAATTTGATCAATTTAGATATTGGCTATCATTCCCGTGAATTCCGGCTTTCGGACAAGAATTTTGACAACTAACACACCTGGATTGAGAACATACGCGTTAATGACCTTCAAGAAAAGAATATTGTGGATATTCAAATTCAAATCTGAAAAATTGTCACCTGAATAGCTATTCGCGGATAAGATCGCGAGTCGTGTACTCAGCCCCAGACGCAAAAATGGGTGGATAGGCTCGTAAAGCTGTCACAACGCCCGCATCGGCAGGGTGAAAACCATTGACTGGTCAAAAGCAGAGTGTTAGTTTTGTGATGCCTGTACAAAATATTAATAACGGGGCTGCGTAGCTCTTAAGGACGTGTTTCTGAGGCAAGTCTTGATTCCTGTCGAAGGCGGCAAACGTCATGAGGCCCAGCGGAATAGTTAGGGACGGAATTTTTCTGAAACACGACATGGGGATATACCATCCCGAAAGCCCAGAACGGCTTCATGTTATATATGACATGATCGATGAAATAGGTCCCACTCTGCGACTGGTGCAGATTCCCTCTAGACAGGCGTCCCAGGAAGAAATTGCCGGCAACCATGATCCTCGATACGTTAGTAACATAGCGGCCACCGCCGGGGCCAGAAACACATTCCTGGATGCCGACACCTCAGCGTGTCCTCATTCATGGGATGCAGCCTCAATTGCTGTTGGAGGGCTTCTCAACTTGGTGGATGCCGTAATGGACGGCAGAGTACGCAACGGCTTCGCTTTGGTCAGGCCTCCGGGCCACCACGCCGAACATCGCAGGGCTATGGGATTTTGTTTCTTCAACAACATAGCGGTGGCCGCGCGTCACGCTTTGAATCACCACGGGCTGCAACGTGTGGCTATAGTGGATTGGGACCTTCACCACGGAAATGGTACTCAGAATGCTTTTTACGAGGAATCCGAAGTACTCTTTATATCAACTCATCAATTTCCGCACTATCCGGGAACAGGAGGAATCAGAGAGGTAGGATACGGTCGCGGTGAGGGCTTCACGGTAAATATTCCTCTGGCTGCCGGAGCAGGCGATGCAGAGTACCTTGCGGTGTTCCAATCGCTCGTGGCTCCTCTTGTCGAGTCTTTTAGGCCCGAGCTGATCTTGGTGTCGGCAGGCTTTGATACTCACGAGAGCGACCCCTTGGGCGGTATGAACGTTACCGAACAGGGGTACGAGCAGATGACACAAATACTTATGAGCCTGGCGGAAGAATGCTGTTCGGGACGAGTGGTGTTGACTCTTGAGGGCGGCTATAATCTGGTCGCGCTGAAAAATTCCGTGAGGCGCATTCTTTTGAAGATGTCATATTATGACCCTCAGAATGACGGCATTCCACCCCGACCATCCTGGGAC
>CAINUH010000240.1 GCA_903853735.1 uncultured Desulfomonile sp.
CGTGGGGGGTGAGGGTTGATCTTTCGACGGAACTTTGTCTGCGGGCTGGGTAGCCGGTTGGTCGGCGCCCGCTGGCTCAACTTTTGATGGGATGAATTTCCATGCGGCAGAATATGTTTGCCCAAGCCATTGGTAGTCGAACTTCCGAGACTTATTTGAATTCACGTAAATCTGGAGATTATGTTCTCGGTTTGGGAATTTAGCCCACGACTTCGATTTGTCGTCGCGATCTCTATCGATTCTCATAGTCCAGGTGACAGGCGCTCCCGGCCTAACCAGAAGCGTTGGTGGAGCATCCCTGGGAAGGATGACGTTCCCAATAAATTCATTTACGTCATCGGTCGCGCTGAAAATCTGCACAGTTAGCTGGTCTTGTGACAAAGCAACCGGATCTGGGCCGTCAACCTCGAATCTGACAGAAATAATCAATTGTTGTTGCGTCGGGCTTCGCTGCACTTTTGTAATTGTAATTTCAGGAGAAGATTTAGTAGGGCGGAAATCACCTGCCAGGACTGGACCACACACTGGAATGATGCAAACTGCGATCTGGAATAGCCGATTCATGATAGTCGAACGTCAGAAGCTGCCACTGGCTACCGTGGGGCATCCTTCGGCGTGGAGATTGAGGGTTGATCTTTCACGGGAGCCTTGTCAGTGGGCTTGGTAGCCGCTTGGGCAGCGCCCGGTTGTTCGCTTTCCTGTGACTTTGCGTGGTTCATATAATACTGTTGAATAAGTTGTTTGATCTCAGGTTGATGCATCACCAGTTCAAGCTTCATCAGTAATGTTTTTGCCTCAGCAGCCCCGATCTCGCGGGCCTTGTAGCTAATGCCATATTCCTGCTTCTGTTCAGGCCTGTAATTGAAATCCCCTGCTTGTGCATAGTGGTCCATCATCCCGTTCCACCCGTCCGCATGACATCCTCTGTAGATTGCGTGGGCGTCGTTGGGCGTCCCGCTGCCATTCTTCTCCTTTAGAACGATATCCCGCTCCAACCGCCATGGGATCTGACACTCATAATAGATACCTGGTTCGGGGTCTTCTTTCCCGTTGGCTCTGGTCTTCTTCGAACAAGAGGCCGAGGAATATACCAGGCAACCCACTGCCGCCAAGATTAGAATTTGATACATGTATTTCATTGCAGCAATGTCTATATCCACCGATAGCCGGCGGCAGGTCTGTTGTTTGAGTCGCGGTTGTGGGGTTGATCGGTCATTCGGTGCTCTTTCTTGTAGCTTTCTTCTATTGTTTCTTTAGCTCAAGTTGTCCGCCTGCAAATCCTCCGGCGATAGTGTCGGACGACCAGTGTCCAGTTGCATTTCCGTTGCTCAACTCAGGGACGACAGCCCCAATCTTCGCATCCGCCCAACCTGGCTTGAAGTCGAACGTGTTTCGCCAGTCTCTCGGTTGATTGGATCCGGTCGTCCACTCGACCTCTCCATGCGCCCCATTCCCGATCAACCGGAAGAAGCGGTCGATCTCCTTCTTGGTGCGTGGTACATCGTGCACCTTCAGGGTGAACGTTCCTCTTGCCTTGCCCTCCGGTGGTACCGGCTCTCTGATATTCATAGTTCCGGTTGCAAGAATCTCGTTGCTGCTGCCACGGAAGCATATCGAATATACTTCTGGGGGCTTCACGCAGCTGGTGAAGAACGTCGCGAGTGCAATGGCAAATATTGGAGTTGGGTTCTTCATAGCGACGTTCATATCCACCGATGACCGGCGATCAGGCGGTGATTGGATTGGTGGGGGTGGGGTTCATGCCGGTCAGCAGCGGCGCCTATTGCTGGACAATTCTTCATCTTGGATCCTTCGGATTAAGCTTTCACAGAGCACCAGAGTATTGCAACTATCAGAGGAATAACGCTCCAAATCATGAAATTCATTATGAACAGTTCCGGAATTACCCATGGGCGCCCATCTGCTAGAATACCTTGAACATTCATTACGCTCAGGGTAGTGGCTACGCCTAGTGGATACCCGAGTACGATCGTTCGATAGCTACTCCGGGCCATCAAGCATGCGAGAACGGACACTGCGCCCGCCGCGACCGCGCCCACTTCAAGCCCAAGAATTATTGGACCAAATGGACCTGCACATGCCTTGAGGAAGATTCCGACTAGAATGCCGATGAGAAGCGAAAGCATGAAAGCCGCTTTGTTTCGAATCATCACTTTATCGAAGTAGGTATTGTTTTATTGCGGCCCAAACGTGTCGAGCCTGCCACCTGCTACCGGGGGACAGCCATCGACGTGGAGGTTGGTGGTTGATCTTTCTCGGGAGCCTTGTCTGC
>CAINUH010000241.1 GCA_903853735.1 uncultured Desulfomonile sp.
GTGATTATGGCACGCAGAATCTCGTAACAAACTGTCGTTTGAGATTTCAGGAACCCTTTTCCCTCACAATAAGGACATTGTTCGCACATCGTCCGCGTAAGGCTCTCCCTCGTGCGCTTTCGGGTCATCTGGACAAGCCCTAGCTCGGAAATCTTGAGAATATTGGTTTTCTGTTTATCCCTTCTGAGAGCCTCCATCAATGCGTTGGACACTTTCTCACGATCTGCAGGTCGGTCCATATCTATGAAATCGACTATAATAATGCCGCCTATATTTCGCAATCGCAACTGGTAGGCTATTTCTTTGGCTGCTTCCAGGTTAGTCTTGAGAATGGTTTCCTGAAGATTGCGTTTCCCCACATATCTGCCCGTGTTTACGTCTATGGCTACCAGGGCTTCTGTAAAATCAATGTTGATGTAGCCCCCTGACTTCAGCCAGACCTTACGTCCCAGGGCTTTGTTCAATTCCATTTCGATGCCGAAATTGTCAAAAATGGGCTCATCCCCTTCATAGAGTTCGACGCAAGGTTTGAGGAACGGCATGAACGTGTCCATGAAATCGAGAATCCGCTGACAATGCTTTGGAGAATCCACAACAAGTCGAGTTACGTTTTCCGTGAACAGATCCCGGACCCCCCGCAAGCACAGGTCCAAGTCTTCGTAAATCAGGGATGGGGCAGGGACTTTCTTCTCTTTCTCCAAGATGCGCTGCCAAGTGCCCTCCAGAAAGTTCAGGTCGGCCAACAACTTATCGGCCGTCTCATGTTCACTGACCGTTCGCACTATGATTCCGCAGGAAGGTGGTTTTATCTCGCTGATTACTTCTTTTAGTCTCTGGCGCTCAACTTCATTTTCAATGCGTCTTGAAATCCCAATGTGGTCGACAGTAGGCATGAGAACCAAATGCCTGCCGGGAATTGATATGTGAGACGTTATTCTCGCTCCCTTACTTCCCAGAGGTTCCTTGGATATTTGCACCAACAAATCCTGATTTTCCTGGAGGAGATCCTCAATAGGAAATAATTCCTGGATCTGATCGCTGATATTGTTTGGGATGGAATTTTCTTGTTGCTCAGAATCCTCATCCTCCTCCTGGTTCACGATAAGGTTCAGATCGTGTACTGGGTGATGGATATCTCCGACATAAAGGAAAGCTGCCCTGGGAAGGCCGATATCCACAAAAGCGGCCTGCATCCCTGGGAGCACTTTGATTACCCGCCCCTTGTAAATGTTGCCGACGATACCGCGCTCGCCCTTCCGTTCAAGATGTATTTCCGCGACCTGACCGTCCTCAATGAGAGCCAGTCGGGTTTCCCTCTTTGTCGCGTTCATGATGATCTCACTGGACATGCGAGAATCCTTTGTTATCGACACTGAACGTGTCATACTGGACGGAAGTCTTCGTCATCTTCAGGGACACTGAATCGGTTCTGGTCAACCCGAGTATTGCCAGCACGGCGTCCCACGGGTGTACCGACCCTTCCGGACCTACTTTGAGAGTCATTCTTAATACCTTGCCTCTCACATCAAGATCACTCACCCAGTCCTTGAGATCCCTTCTTCTGGGCTTGCCTTTCCGCACGCTGCAAATTTCCACGTGGGGCGAGACACTGAATTCTGCCACCCGACGTTTTGCATCTTCGCCCGAGAAGGAATCAGAAAAATTTATTTCGTACGTAACTTCTTGAATTTTACCAGAAACCTGCGGCTCGTTCAATGATCTTTCTTCCAGGCCCACGAGTTTGAGTCCGTCCGGGAGAGCTATTTGAAGGCTTCGTATGATTTCTTCCGCCATCTGACCAGAGTGTACCAACTCAAAATCTACGAACTCTGCGAAACTCTCAATTCCAAGCCCCAGGGGAGGCGAAAACCTTAACTTGGGATGAGGATGAAACCCTTTGGAATAGTCCAGCTCCAAACCAGCCCTCCTGAAAGCACGATGAAACACCCTTACAATGTCATGATGGCCAAGGAAGCGCATTCTGCCAAGCTTCGCGTAGCAGAGTCGGAACCTGCGGATTCCCAACTCCAATGAACCGGTCTTGAGGTGTGATTGCCTATTTTCCTCGGTTATTGAGCCGGCAGCAAGTTTTGGTTCTACTTTGCTGAAATCACAAACGCCGCACCCGGTACATTCATTGAAACGACAATCGGCCGTCATTTCTTCCGAAAGGGCCTTCTCCCATTCTCGTACGAGGTATTCCCGCGATACCCCTGTATCAATAAAATCCCAAGTCAATTCATCGTGCATCGATTTTTGCTCAAGGTATCCGTGGGGGTACACTTGGTTCTCCCCAAAGGTATCCATCCAGAGATCGAACTTGAGCTGATCCGCCCAACCATCAAATCTGGCGCCTTTTTTAAATACCGTTTCTATCACATTCGACAACCGACTGTCACCGCGTGCCAGAACACCTTCCAGGAAGGAGGTTTTTGCGTCGTGAAACTTCACGATCACCCCTCGCTTTTGAAAATATCTTGCTATGTATTGCTGCCTACGTCTCGTTTCTTCCATGGAAATCTGCTTAGTCCATTGGAAGGGTGTGTGGGATTTCGGAACAAAGGTTGAGAGCGATGCCGTTATACGCCCTCCTGCGGCCCATTTTGACGCTTTTCTGATAAGACCCACCATTCCGTCCAGATCCGGATCAGTCTCAAAAGGCAACCCGATCATGAAATATAGCTTAATCGAAGTCCAACCTTGCCTGAAAGCCACGGTTATCGCCCTTTCCAGGTCTTCCTCGGTATTTCCTTTGTTGATGATCCGCCGCAGTCTGTCGGTTCCAGCTTCCGGAGCCAGAGTGAACCCTGTCTTGCGAACCTTCCGAATGTGTTCAGCCATTTCCGAGTCAAAGGTGTCGGTCCTCAGCGAAGGAAGAGATATCGCGACTTTGCCGGGTGTGAATTCAGCCGCCATTATCTTGATCAATTCCCCAATGTGGGAATAATCACCGGTGGAAAGGGAAAGCAAGGCAACTTCTTCCCAACCGGTTGATGCGATGCTGTTTCTTGCCAGCGTCAAGATGGTTTCTGGCTCTCGCTCCCTGACAGGTCTATAAAGCATTCCCGCCTGGCAGAATCGGCAGCCCCTGGTACACCCCCTGGCGATTTCCAAGCCGACACGGTCATGGACGGTCTCGCAAAAAGGCACTATCAGTCGGCTGGGGAAATGCGCTTTTTCGAGATCTGCCACAATGCGCCTATGAACTATGTCTCCTTTCTCGTGAAGCGAAGGCACAAACACGCCTGCCACTTGCTTCCATTGCTCGAGGAGGTCCTCTCTTGCACTTCCCGACGCTTTCCATTGGACCTGGGCGTGGGCCAGTTCCAATATTGCTTCTTCCCCGTCTCCGATCGCAAACGCGTCGAAAAAGGGTGACAATGGGACAGGATTGAAGGCGACAGGGCCGCCGCCAACGACAAAGGGGTGATCCATAGTTCTATCTTCGGCGCGCAGGGGGATGCCTCCCAGTTCCAACATTTGAAGAACATTGGTTGCACACAGTTCGTACTGCAAGGAGAAACCCAAGAAATCGAGATGAGAAAGCGGTGTCCCGCTCTCGAGAGTCACAAGGGGTCTGTGTTCTTTCCTCAGTAGACTTTCCATGTCCGGCCAGGGCGCAAAGACTCTTTCAGCATACAGATCTTCCTGAGAATTCACTATCGAACAAAGGATCTTAAGTCCGAGGTGTGACATCCCCACCTCGTACACATCCGGAAAGGCAAAGGCGATATGGAGTTTGATATGGTGAATATTCTTGATTACTGAATTGATTTCACCGCCAATATAACGGACTGGCTTTTGGACCAAGAGCAAGAGGTCTTCCGCAATTTCGGAGGACGAACAGGGTTGTTCAGAGAAATTCGTTAGTATCGGTGTTTCTGTCATGCAGTGTGAGGTATGCTCCCTTAATCTGTGGCATCGTGTAGCCAAGGAATGATAACATAAAAGAGATAACCCTCAGGCGAGTCATCTCTTTTTTGTGTAGGAGATGAGTCCGCTACGGCCTAACAAGACAAACATCTGTTGGAGGTATCAGTTTATGCCGGATATGGCAAGAAACCCGCTCTACAGCATTATGCATCCAAGGAGTGTGGCTTTCTGGGGCGCTTCGAACAATCCAATGAGAATGGGCAGCGTCCAGTTGGGTGAACTTCTCGCCATGGGATTTGAAGGTCCCGTATATCCTATTCACCCCAGCGAAAAAGTTGTCATGGGATTGCCTGCGTATTCGACTGTAGCCGATACCCCCGGCCCTGTCGACCTGGCGATCTTGGTATTGCCCACTGGCGTGGTTCCGGAAATTCTTGAGGAATGCGGCCAGGCAGGCATAACGAGGGCCATCGTGGTCTCGGCGGGCTTTGGGGAGATCGGCACTGAGGGTAAGGAACTTCAGGACAGGATAACCAGAATATCTCGCAAATATGGAATAAGTTTTATCGGGCCCAATTGTATTGGAGTCATAAATCCTCGACACAAACTGAATACCACTTTTTATCCTTATGATGCCTCTCCCGGTTTTATTGGGATGGCCTCCCAGAGTGGCAGCTTTGTCACCCAGATGTTCGTGCATCTGGAGAAATTCGGTCTCGGTTTCAGCCAGGGATTTAGCGTTGGCAATGAAGCGGTCATTGACATAACAGACTGCATTGACTACCTGGGGCAATGCCCTGAGACCCAAGTAATCGGTCTCTATATCGAGGGAATAAAAAGGGGGGGCGAATTCCTTCGAATAGCCAAGGAGGTGTCGAAGACAAAGCCCATCGTGGCCTATTACATAGGAGGATCTGATGCGGGCAGCCGGGCCGGACTGTCTCACACCGGAGCTTTAGCCGGGCCTGATGCACTTTATGATGGTATCTTTGAACAGTGCGGTGTCATTCGTGCAAAGTCTATCGAGGAACTGTTCGATTTTTGCTATGTACTTGGAAGCCAACCGCTTCCTAGAGGCAACAGACTGGCTGTATTGACAAATTCCGGAGGGCCGGGAGCCGCAGCAGCGGACGCCGCGGACCGCAGCGGTCTTGATCTGGCCGACTTCTCGCCGCCCACAATCGAGCAGCTCAAGCAACTTGTCCCCCACACCGCGAGCATAAGCAATCCTGTTGACATGACGTTTGCCAGGAATCACAGGGATTACTTGGAGACCTTGCCCCGAATTTTGCTGAATGATGATCAAGTAGACGCGTTGTTTTTATATTTTCTTATGCCACATAAAAGAGTCATAAATTCAGTAATCAGTGCCATGGTGGACAGTTCGGCAGACGTAGCCAAGATAGGAGCCAAATACTTAAGAGGTCAGGCTATCTCAGCCGCGACCCTCGGCCATACCTACGGCAAACCCCTGGTTGGCGCCAGCTTCTATACGCGGTCCGAACCTTTTATTCGTGAAGTGCAGGACCGAGGGCTCCCAGTGCTTCCCAGCCCTGAGAGAGCTGTCAGAGCCTTGGGTGCTCTTTACCGTTACGCGTGCTTCAGAAAGGCTATTGAGAAAGAAGCGTTCTTATGACTCCTACCGAAAAAATCTGCACGGTGGGAAAATCAGGCTAACACACCGTAGGCGATAGGTTTTTATTTAGGTATTCCAATATCTTGCAAATCATCTCAACAGGAGCGGCAACTGAACCGTTTCTCACAAAGACGGGTGAGCGGATGCTTGAGTACGTGGATGAAGGCCGCTTCCGCTCAATCTGTCAAACCGCTTTGGAAGGACTGGCTTCCAGGAAGCTCAACCTTGCGATGTTGATCGAACGCCGGGCTCTGGCTCAGGCCGAAAATCGCCATGCTAATCTAGTGGGGCAAGAACCACATGATGACCCTCCGGCAACTTTTTACGAAACCCGAGATGATTCCGGCTTCAACGGCCTGGTATTTGGCGGATCTCGGAGAGGCGCGCGGCAAACAGGAACTTTTCACGCGCCAATCTCCGCAACGACTGCGATTCCTGCGCGAGCACTCACTCATTGAAAGCGCTGTCTCATCCAACCGCATAGAAGGGATCGAGATTGACAAGCCACGCGTAAACACGATCATTTTTGGCAGGCCTGTTCTTCGCGACCGAAATGAGGAAGAAGTTCATGGTTATCGCGAAGCGCTCCGGTTGATTCATGAGGACTCCTTACACCTGCAGATTGACGAAGAGACAATCCTGATGCTTCATCGGCTTGCCAAGGGCGACATCTGGGACGCAGGACGGTACAAGGAAAAGAATGGCGATATCATCGAAAGACACGCCGACGGCTCGTCACGCATTCGGTTCAAAACAGTCCCTGCAGCTCAAACGCGCGGTTCCACTCGTGAACTGGCTCAGCTCTGGGAAAACTCAATCCTCGATCGCTGGGCCCATCCTTTGATCGCCATGGCGGCTTTCAACCTTGATTTTCTATGTATACACCCGTTTCGTGACGGCAATGGTCGCGTTTCTCGCCTCTTGCTGCTCCTTCAATGCTACCATCTCGGCTATCAGGTAGGCCGTTACATCAGTCTTGAGCGGATCATCGAGCAAAACAAGGAACGGTATTACGAAACACTTGAACAGAGTTCCACACATTGGCATGAAGGCAGGCATAATCCCTGGCCCTATATCAACTATCTCCTGTTCGTTCTCATAACGGCTTACCGAGAATTCGAGCAGAGGCTCGATCTGACCCAGAGTCAACGCGGCGCAAAGACCGAAATGATTGAAGAAGCCATCAACGCCATGCAGGGAGAATTTACGCTAACAAAACTGGAACAGGCCTGCCCCAGTGTCAGTCGGGACATGATCCGACGTGTTCTTCGAGAGCTTCAACGAGTGGGAGGTGTCGAGTGTCTTGGCCGAGGCCCGGGAGCCAAGTGGAAGAAAAAGGGTATTACCTCTTAAAAGAGGTAATAAAGAGGGTAATATGATCCCAAAGGAATGCAAACGCATTGCCGAGGTCTCGAAACACTCAGCTCGGGAGACGTCCATCCGTCATGGCCACCCATCCACATTGAGTTCATAGCCAATTTCGCAAACTGGGACAACTCTGCTAATAAAGAGTTTCTCGAGACGAGTCGCGCCCACGTGAAGGCCGCACACCCTGAAGAACCTCCGCTTGTGGACCCGTCCGCAGGCGGTGGCTCAATCCCCTTGGAGGCACTTCGGCTGGGATGCGACGCATTCGCCGGCGACCTCAATCCTGTGGCCTGTCTCATTCTCAAGGTGATACTGGAAGACATCCCAAGGCATGGCCCTGCACTGGGGTTTACAGATTTTTTTGCAGGCAAGATGCCTGCGCTCCCAGCCTAACCAAAAAGACTTTTGAGAAGCAGTTTAGCCGTCACTACGAAGCAGACTTCTTAAACGGGATCGGTCAGTTCCCGAAAATATTGGTCCGACCAAGCCGCGTTGGTATCAAATGGCCCTTCTTCGGGGGCTCTCGCCACCGGGGATTCGAGATTAATCATCTCACAGATAGATATGGTTCAGCCTTCTTGGTCCAAGAGCTGTTTGGGTAAGCTGCCAAGAGTTTTTCGTACGTTTCCTGCATTACCTTCAGGTCTTTTGTGCTTTTGAAACGGGCCACCCCCCAATAATACATCGCTTCAGGAGCCTCCTCACTTTTCGGATAACCGGATACCAGCCGGCTGAAGTCGGAAGCCCCTTCGGCATACTGGCCCGCCTGGAGTTTCACCTTTCCAATTCCTAGCATGAGAGCTGAAATTAAGTTCTCGGGGGAGAGGAATCCTTCATTTCGGTATACCTCATTCCCTTGAGCATCCAGGGCGATGAGAGTCGGCGTCCACGTGACCCGGAAACGAACCGCAAGCGGTTGTTGATCGTAACGCATTCGAACCGGGATCACGTTGTGCCGCATGAATTCTATTACTGCCGGGTTGGGATACGTAACCGCATCCATTTTTTTGCAGCCCATTCAATTTGGGTTGAAAAAATCGATGAAAACAGTCTTGTTTTCAGAACGTGACTGCGCCATTGCCGCATCGAAATCCGTCAGCCACTGAATGCCCTGAACATGCGATCCGTTTGTTTGAGCCCATGAAATACCCGTAGCCTGAAAGACCACAAGCAGACCCACGATCACCAACGCCGGATGTCTCATTGCCAATCTCCTTGGAAAGTAGTCACAGCGGCCTTTCTATGGCACAGAACTCACCATCGTGAAAGCACATTCGTCTCAAAAGATCTCTAAGCACCTACCAGTTTCAGGCCTATTCGGGCTAACCGCCCACTGAACCCAGTACATACTGCTGCTTCTTGTGAATCGATGCCTCTTTCAAGTCGCGTAACAGCCTCATGTAATCCATAAGGGAGGTGATGATGTTGTTTCTTGTAACCACTTGACCGCCAATCGTGGAACGGATACAAGGTCATACATCGTTATCCGTATAATTCTTTGGAGTTCAGCCTCTGGGAATTCCCGATGTAGTAGTGTACATGCCCATGACTTTTGGCGTCCCAAGAATAATCACCGCGGCTCTCAGAGGAGGTGCCGGTAAGACGCTTATCACAGTGGGGCTGATTGCAGCCCTCCGGCGGAGAGGGATCCTGGTGAGCGCTTTCAAGAAAGGCCCCGACTACATCGACGCGGGGTGGTTAGGTCTGGCAGCAGGTCGTGAATGTTACAATTTGGACCAGTACCTGTTCAACAATGAAACGTTGAAGTACTCGTTTCTGAGGAGATCTCAAGGGGCACATGCGGCCATCATCGAAGGAAACCGTGGGCTGTTCGACGGGGTAGATTCTAACGGAAGTTATAGTACTGCTGAATTGGCCAAGTTGTTAAAATCTCCGGTAATACTAATTATAGACGCGACGAAGATGACTCGGACCGCCGTTGCTCTGGTGCTTGGATGTAGTGCCATGGATTCCGATCTGAAGTTGGCCGGAGTAATTCTCAACCGAGTAGCAGGAGACCGACATGAAAGAATTCTACGAGAATCCATTGAGAACACCTGCTCGGTTCCGGTTATTGGCTCGGTTATTAAACTGTCCTTAGCCAACTTTCCTCAAAGGCATTTAGGTCTTCTCCCCTTGCATGAGCATCCAGCGGCGGCGGAGTTTGTGGAGGAAGCCGGCAACATTGTTGAGCGGTCCGTGGATCTGGATGGACTGATGAGAATAGCCGGCTCGGCAGATCAATTCGGCTCAGCGCCAATTGATGTTTCAAATCGTGAGGGGGATAAGAATAGGTCTCACAAAGGCATCCGAGTAGGGATAATGAAAGATTCGGCGTTCCAATTCTACTATCCGGAAAACCTGGAATCCCTCACTTCAACAGGTGCTCAACTCGTCCCAGTCAGTGCCCTGGAGGCGTCGGAGCTTCCCGATTTGGACTGTCTATACATAGGGGGCGGTTTTCCCGAGATGTATGCTGAACGATTGGCAGACAATGCAGGTTTCAGGCGGTCTCTTTTGAACGCCATTGACCGGGATCTGCCGGTTTATGCGGAGTGTGGCGGTCTCATGTACCTGTCCAGGAGCATCCGCATAGACGAAAGAGTGTTTCCCATGGTGGGAGTTTTCCAAGCCGACACTGTTCTGGAAAGAAAACCACAGGGACTGGGCTATGTCCGCGTGCAAGTGGCACAACCGAACCCATTTTACCCTGTCGGCGCGATCCTATCCGGCCACGAGTTTCATTATTCATCGGTGTCAGGGCTGGATCAATCTGGAATGGGATACGCCTTTGAAGTATTGAGGGGGCACGGCATAGACGGTCGCCGTGACGGCATGTTTGTTCGCAACACCTTAGGCACCTACATGCACGTCCATTCGTTAGGCGAACCACTGTGGGCTTGCGGCATCCTCAAAAAGGCTTCAGAATTCAGAAGGCTATCCAGTGTAAAGCGAATTGAGGGATTCCGTAAAGAGTCTGATCAAACTCTTACAGGGTGCAAGCAGAAACAACATCAAAATGGTATTTGAAGATACCGTGTGCTTGAGGTCAAGAAAGACAAGAGAGTGCGATCTCAGTCAAATCGGTCACATCGGATACGAGAACCGGCCCGACAATTCAATGCAGCGTCCCACATTTTTGGAGAGTGAACTGAAGATGGCAGACAATATTAACGTTCCCAGGATAGTGCTGGCAGCCCTTAAAGGAGGTGCGGGCAAGACTTTTATCACCGTTGGATTGGCCGCAGCGCTCCGGAGGAGGGGACTATCCTTGGCAATGTTCAAGAAAGGCCCCGACTATATCGACGCAGGCTGGCTCGGCTTGGCTGCCGGATGTAATTGTTACAATCTCGATGCCTATCTGTTCGAACAAGACGTTGTCACGGATTCGTTCCTGAAAAGGTGCGCTGGTAGTCAAGCAGCGCTCATTGAGGGCAATAGGGGTCTTTTCGACGGAGTCGACTCCATGGGTAGGTACAGCACGGCAGAACTTGCAAAGCTGTTGAAAGCGCCGGTCATAATAATCGTTGATGCAACCAAGATGACGCGGACAGCGGCAGCGCTTGTCCTGGGCTGCAAAGTCCTTGACCCCGATTTGGCAATACAAGGCGTAATATTGAATAGAGTGGCAGGCGCAAGACATGAAAAGGTGCTCGGTGAATCGATTGAGAATGTCTGCTCGATTCCGGTCCTCGGATCTGTCGGTAAGATAGCGGTTGAACATTTTCCTCAGCGGCATCTCGGAGTACTTCCATCATACGAGCATCCCCAGGCCCAGGGCTTTCTTGAAGAAGCCGCGGATGTTGTTGAGAGGAGTGTTGATTTGGATTGCTTGCTGGAAATAGCATCCTGCGCAGAAGTCCTTGCCCCAAGAGATGATCTGGAACTCTTCCGAGACAAGCCCGCTCTGTATGCCGGCCTGAAAATAGGCGTCCTAAAGGATTCAGCCTTCCAGTTTTACTACCCTGAGAACCTTGAAGTCCTTTCCGCTACCGGAGCGGAACTCGTCGAAATAAGTGCCCTTGAGCCTATGAGGCTTCCTCCAATAGATGCCTTGTACATCGGTGGCGGCTTTCCCGAAACCCACGCCGGCATTCTCGCTCAGAATTCAGTTTTCAAGGAGTCCATTCGAGATGCCGTTGAGGGTGGACTCCCCGTTTATGCCGAATGTGGCGGATTGATGTATCTGTCTAAGTCGCTGCGTATCGATGATAGGGTCTATCCTATGGTAGGAGTGTTCCCCGTTGACACGGTACTGGAACGAAAGCCTCAAGGGCACGGCTATATTCACGTAGAAGTCTCTGGAATTAACCCGTTTTTCCAGATAGGGACCTCCTTGACCGGCCACGAATTCCACTATTCGTACGTTACACCAATCCGAGAGCACGATGCTTCGTATGCGTTCAAAGTACTGAGGGGACATGGCATGGATGGCATGCATGACGGTATATGCAAATACAATGCTCTGGGGACTTATGTGCATCTGCATGCCCTCGGTGCACCGCTTTGGGCCGATGGTATCCTGGCTCGTGCCAAGGATTTTAGCAAGGGACTCAACAAACATGGGAAATCGAACTCATTTGCATGATCAATACAATACAATACGAGCCATGCTAGGACCTGATGGGATCGTGGCCCAGTCGATAAGAGGGTATGAACATCGCAGACAGCAGATCGACATGGCCCTGGAAGTATTCAAATCCCTTCAATCAGGTGAACGTCTCATCATAGAAGCTCCCACCGGCACGGGCAAAACCCTGGCCTATCTGATTGCTGCTGCGTTGAGCCGCAAAAAGGTGGCCATATCCACGGGCACCAAGAACCTTCAAGAGCAGTTGTTCTTCAAAGATGTGCCCTTTGTCCGAAAAAACATTTTCCCTGGTCTCAAGACAGCTCTTCTCAAAGGCCGGGGTAATTTTGTCTGCCACTCCCAGATGAGGCGTTTTTTGCGGCAGCCTTACTTGCAGGCGAATGACGATTCCAATTCTTTGAAAGACATACTGGATTGGTACAGGGCGACTAAAGCCACCGGACAAGGAGATAGGGCCGAACTGGAAAACCTTTCGGACGATAACAGTATTTGGCCGGAAATTTCCTCGAGCACTGAAACCTGCCTCGGTAAGAGATGTCCCGACAAAGAGGAATGCTTTGTCTTGAAAATGAGGGCCCGCGCGGCCGATTCCGACCTGATGATCGTCAATCATCACTTGCTCGCGTCCGATCTTGCCGTGAGAGAAGCCGGATTCGGAGAAGTTATTCCACGTTACGAAGCACTAATAGTGGACGAGGCACATGGGTTTGAAGACGCGGCGACCAAGCACTTCGGCTTTCACATCAGCTTTTTCAGGATAGCTCGTTTCGTCCGTGATGCCCGCTCCGAGCTGAACGAATCAAAAGTGTCCGACCAAAAGTTTCTCAAAGCCCTCAGCGAGGTAGAAGATAAGAGTAGACGTATCTTTGCCATTTTCCCTGATGTGGGCTCACAGGGGACACGATTCGGTCCAGTCGATCCAGAGGTGGCTGAAACCCGAAACATAATCTGTGGCAACCTGGACAGCCTTGCTTCGATGATTCGAAACTTACCCCAGGCAACGGAAGAACTGCGCGCCGTTGCTCGGAGAGCCAATGATATTAGTGCTGAAATCAAAACCACCCTCACTGACCAACCTTCAGGTGAATATGCGTGCTGGGCTGAGCGTCGCGAGAGAACCTTGATGCTTCATGCTTCCCCCGTGGATGTAGGCCCAATCATTCGCCCCACACTTTACGAAAAAGTCCCAGCCATCGTATTCACTTCGGCTACCCTGTCTTCCGGTGAAACTTTTGACTACTTCAAGGCTCGACTGGGATTAGATGGCGAGTTCCAGTGTTCTGAAATTATTTTGGATTCTCCATTTGACTTTGAGAGACAAACGATGCTTTACATCCCCAAGTCGATTCCTCAGCCCAACGATCCGGCCTTTTCCGATGCGATGGCCACTACAGTTTCTGAGATCTTGAAACGAACAAGGGGAAGAGCGTTCGTCCTTTTCACTTCGTATCGAAACATGGAATTGGTGTACAGGAAAGTTGAAGGGACAGTCCCTTTCCCCTTAATGATACAGGGTTCCCGTCCCAAGAGTCGGTTGCTGAAAGATTTTCGGGAAACACCTGGAGCGGTTCTCTTCGCCACCGCGTCGTTTTGGGAAGGAGTTGATGTTCAGGGGGAGGCTTTGTCGTGCGTTATTGTAGATCGCCTGCCATTCGCTTCTCCTAATGACCCAATAGTTTCCGCCCGGCTGGAAAAACTGAAGAATGAGGAGAAAGAACCCTTTTATTCCTTTCAAGTACCCATGGCCGTAATCAGTCTCAAACAAGGGCTTGGAAGGTTGATACGCACGGGCTCGGACAGAGGGATTCTTTGTATTCTTGATGTGAGGATCCTTAAGAAACCTTATGGTCAAGTTTTCTTCAAGAGCCTTTATTCGAGTCCGTTGCGCCATGACTATCGTGACATAGAATCGTTCTTTACCCAAAATAATGCTGGTCCTGAGACACAGACCAAAGGGGCAAAATCGACACGGCGAACAATAACACCTCGATCCTGAAGTGCAAGCCGCAGTGCCATGTTCTCGTCATGGTCGAAGCGCGTTACAAAAACTTCATCCCCGGATGACACCGTCGCGAGAGCAGCGAATCAATCTCGACAAAACTCTTGGCAATGAATATAGTATGTTTCAATCGCCTGACAGCGGATAGATGAAGGTTTACGGTAACTGAATGATCACCGTTGAAAAAAGTCCGCGTGCTTTCGGGCAATTGGCAAATATCTAGGCATGGACAGAAAATTCTAACACAGACAGGAGGAAAAACATGAGCGGATCGGACACCAATGCAGTTGTAAGCGTATACGAAACCCACAATTTGGCCGAGAGCGCTGTCAAGGAACTTCAGAAGGCTGGGCTCGATATGAAAAGACTCTCCATTGTGGGCAAGGATTACCACACGGAGGAGCATGTAGCAGGGTACTACAATACTGGGGACCGCATGAAGGCCTGGGGCAAAATAGGGGCCTTTTGGGGAGGACTCTGGGGTCTGCTCTTTGGCGCGGCCTTCTTTGTAGTCCCCGGCATAGGTCCCGTTGCCGTGGCCGGTCCACTAGTAAGTTGGATCGTAGGTGCACTGGAAGGAGCTGTCGTTGTGGGGGGCGCGAGTGCCATCGGTGCAGGGCTGGCTAGTATAGGCATCCCCAAAGATAGTATCATCAAATATGAGACCCAATTGAAAGCCGATAAGTTCATTCTCCTATTCCACGGGACTGCCGAAGAGATGGAAAAAACCCGCGGCATTCTCGAGAAAACACAAGCCACTGAAATAAATGTGCATGGTGAATCGGCAAGCTAACCTTTTTCCCTAAATCAAGGCTAAATTCGCCAGGTCAACTCGGTAGCCGATCCGTTTTTCCAAGGAAATGAAATGATCTTGGAGCATGGCGTTTCTTGGTATATGTTATGCTGTGAAATTCATTGATACGATGCTTAGGAAAGGAGTAGTCGAAATGCGGTGGCGAAACAGTATGATCGGCATAATAGCATTTGTAATGGCTGTGATGTTAGCCTTGGTCGTCTGTTCTTCCGATCCCACGGCGGCCCAACAAAAGAAACCAAACTTCATCATGATCATGACCGACGACGTAGGTTGGGGTGATTTGGGATGCTATGGAGGTGGCGAGAACCGTGGTTGCCCAACGCCTAACCTGGACCGCATCGCCTCAGAGGGCATGCGCTTCACAAACTATTATGGTCAGGCAAGTTGCACCGCAGGCCGAGCTTCATTCATTACAGGCCGGATTCCTATTAGGACGGCTCTTTCAACCGTGTTGGCTCCAGGCGATGCCAATGGCCTAAAAAAAGAGGATCCCACCATAGCCGAGGCCCTGAAAAACCTTGGGTACCAGACGGCTCAGTGGGGTAAATGGCATCTCGGTGACCGTCCAGAAACTTTCCCAACGGAGCACGGCTTTGATGAGATGCATTATATGCTCCCATATTACGCGGGCGTTTACGCATACGACTATCTGCCCTTGCAGCCCGATTTCCCGACACACAACAAGAAATTCATGGAGGCCTGGAGCAAGGTCAACCTCAGCCAGTGGGAAGGTAAAGCCGGAGAAGCCCCCAAGATTATGAAGAAAAAGTTTGGCTATGAGGACCTGGAGACTGTTGATGATATCATTCGTGAAGATGCTGCCAATTACATCAAAAAACACGCCAAGGACGATAAGCCGTTTTTCATGTACATCTGTTTCATGAAGGTGCATAACCCTAACAATCCCTCCCCGCGTTTCAAGGGAAAATCACCGGGTGGCGGCCGCTATCTCGACTCTCTTATGGAGTTGGATGACAACTCTGGTCAAATAATGCAGGCCGTACGTGACGCGGGTATTGCTGAGAACACTCTGGTTGTATGGACCACCGACAATGGGGCATGGGTGGATGCCTGGCCCGATGCGGGTTACACTCCTTTCCGCGGCATGAAAGGGACCTCCTTCGAGGGAGGGTTCAGAGTTCCCGCGATGGCATGGTGGCCTGGGCATATAAAGCCAGGCACAGTGGCCAACCAGATTATGTCTCACATGGACTGGTGGCCCACCTTTGTCAAACTGGCTGGAGGAACTCCCCCTACTCGCATTTGGAAAGACAACTACGGCAAGGACATAGTCTTTGATGGAATTGAAAACAGCGACTTTATTCTGGGAAAAGGGCCATCCAACCGAGACCATTTTTTCTACATTAATGACTTGGCGTTTGGTGGCTTGAGAGTAACCAATTTTAAGCTATTGTTCACGGCCAAAGACACTTGGCTTGGGCCTGACCTGAACCTGGCCTTTCCTGCGCTTTATAATCTCTGGTGGGACCCGGGTGAGCAGTATGACGCTATTTTTAATGGCGCCGCACCGACGCGGGGTGACTTAAAAACCTCTCCTGGGAGATACGCGGGAGAAGATCACGGTTGGATCGTCGAAATGGCGCAACCGTATTTCGACCAATTCTTTGGAGAACTGACGACGTGCCCGAACCGACCCACAATACCA
>CAINUH010000242.1 GCA_903853735.1 uncultured Desulfomonile sp.
CCCGTTGGGGACCATCAAGATGACTCAATCTCTAATCCATCTCTCCACAAATCGCGAGAAAAAAATGAACCCCAGTAGATCTGCCCCCCTTTAACTGAGGATTTACGCCCCGCGTAAGTGAATGCTTACAGGCGACTCGTCTTTGTCCTTGACATATCTACTCAATGTACATAGTCTGTTACGAACAATCGCGTTTCCCCCTTCCCACAATCAGTTATTTTATTAAGGAGGTAGGTAGATGGACTGGGTTGTGATCGTGGCCCTCATCTGTGGGGCCTTGGGTGTGGCCTACAGCCTCATTACCGCAGGCTGGGTCTTCAAGCAGGATGCTGGAAACCAGAGGATGCAGGACATCTCCAGCTACGTGGCCGAAGGCGCCATGGCTTACCTGACCCGCCAGTACAAGGTAGTGGCTGTCATCGCGGTGATCCTGTTTATCGTCTTGATCCTGACGCTTGGCGTGATACCCGCAATAGGATTCCTCATCGGCCTCGTGGGTTCAGGTCTTGCCGGCTTCCTCGGGATGAAGGTCTCAGTTAATGCGAATGTGCGCGTGGCGGCAGCAGCGAGCAAGAGCCTCCCCGACGCCATGAACGTCGCATTCAAAGGCGGTTCGGTAACCGGGATCGTAGTCACCGGACTGGCGCTGCTTGGAGTCGCGGGATTTTTCCTTATCGCAAGATCGTATGATCCTGATCCTCACAAGATATTCAGCGCACTTGTGGCCCTGGGCTTCGGGAGTTCGCTCATGAGCGTGTTCGCTCGTGTGGGCGGAGGTATCTACACCAAAGCGGCAGACGTGGGCGCAGACCTTGTGGGTAAAGTTGAAGCCGGCCTCCCTGAAGACGACCCGCGTAACGCCGGCGTCATCGCCGACAATGTGGGGGACAACGTTGGCGACTGCGCAGGTATGGCTGCTGACCTTTATGAGACCTACACGGTCACCCTCGTGGCGGCCATGCTATTGGCCAGCACCATTTATGGCGGCATCAACACAGCAGCTTTTTACATGCCGCTATTTATCGGCGGCGTGGCCATAATCGCCTCCATCATAGGGACCTACTTCGTCACGTTGAGCAGGACTAAGGCTGAGAAAGACCTGTACATAATGGGTGCGCTTTATCGTGGAATGGCCGTTTCCGGCGTTCTTGCCGCCGTGGCCTTTTATTTCGTAGCCACAATGCTACCGCTGGGCGCTCCGCAAAAAGGTTTGGCCTACGTCATTTCCCCGATGAACATTTTCTGGATGGCGGTACTTGGGCTGGTCCTTACAGGTCTGATAGTCGTGATCACTGAATGGTTCACCGGCATGTATGGCCCCGTGAAATACGTGGCAAAAGCCAGCACCACCGGGCACGGCACCAACATCATTGCAGGCTTGGCCATCAGTATGATATCGACCGTGCCGCCCGTAATCGTTCTGGCAATTTCGATCATGATTGGCTACGGCCTCGGTGGAGGCTTTTCCGGCAGCCCCGGCACCGGTCTGTTCGGTATAGCCGTGACCGTCGTTTCAATGCTTTCCATGACCGGTATCGTTGTTGCTATTGACTCGTATGGTCCCATAACAGACAACGCCGGCGGTATCGCAGAAATGGCGGAACTTCCCGAAGAAGTTCGGAACAGGACTGACCCGTTGGACGCCGTGGGAAACACCACGAAGGCCGTCACCAAGGGATACGCCATCGGCTCGGCTGCTCTGGCCGCTCTGGTGCTCTTTGCGGAGTACACCAGAGCTATTGAGGAGTTGTCCGGCAAGGCTCTGAGTTTCGACCTGTCCAACCCCAAGATCCTCATCGGACTCTTGATCGGCGGCATCATCCCCTATTTGTTTGCAGCCCTCTGTATGCTTGCCGTTGGTAAAGCAGCCGGCGCGATCGTGGACGAGGTTCGCCGTCAGTTCCGTGAAATCAAGGGTTTGAGAGAAGGTGAGCCGGGCGTTAAGGCCGAATATGGCAAGTGCGTTGATCTGGTCACCACTGCAGCTCAGAAAGAAATGGTCCTTCCTTCTGTGCTACCAGTATTCATTCCACTGATAGTAGCCTTTCTCCCGGGATTGGGCAAAGAAGCCCTGGGCGGTATGCTCATCGGAAGTATCGTTGTCGGCCTGTTCCTGGCAATAGCCATGACCACCGGCGGAGCGACCTGGGACAACGCCAAGAAGTATATCGAAGACGGCAACTATGGCGGTAAGGGCAGCGATGCTCACAAGGCCGCGATTACCGGCGACACTGTCGGCGACCCGTACAAAGATACCGCGGGTCCGGCTCTGAACCCGGTCATCAAGGTCGTCAACCTGGTCGCCTTGCTCATAGTGCCATATATTCTGTAATTACATTTCCGTGTGGGGCCACTAGCCCTTGACACGAAACACCCCCGTGCTGTTTATGGGCTCGGGGGTATTTTTTTCAGGTGCTGTTGACGTTGTGTCCCCTTTACAGGGCCCCTGGGAATCATTGACCGCAGCAGAACATTTGTGCATAATATCGTATAGTTGAATTTAGATAGGCCAACCCCTTGACAAGACTCGTTTACTGGCTCAAGGAAATCAGGGCGCCTTTTCTGTCTCTTTCTGTGGTGCTCGTTTTTTTGGGTACGGCCGTAGCCGTAGGCGACCATCCAGTTCATCTCGGACGCGCCTTCCTTGCGGTTATAGGACTGATATTGCTGCATGTAAGCGTCAACGTCCTTAACGAGTACGGAGATTATCATTCCGGCGTGGATTTTCACACCAGCCCCACTCCCTTTAGCGGAGGTAGTGGCATGCTTACCGGAGGCTTTATAGAACCGTCGCATGCACGGTCAGTAGGCTATCTGTGTTTTTTGGTGAGCTTCGTCATTGGCATCTATTTCGTTTGGGTAACCAATTTGTTGATCCTGCCCCTCTTGTTGGTCGGGGCCTTTTCCGTTTATTCTTACACCAGTTTTCTAGCCAGACATGCCCTTGGAGAGATATTTGCCGGACTTGGGCTAGGGCTCTTACCGGTTCTGGGGGCCTACTTTGTTCAAACCGGGGAATATGGGGCTTCAGCGTTTGCTGCCAGTGTAGCCGCAGGGATTCTCACATTCAATCTGCTCCTGATCAACGAATTTCCCGACCTGGAGGCCGACATCCGCGGAGGCCGCAAGAATCTCGTTATGACTCTCGGTCTTAAACCGGCCGGCAGATTGTATTCTTTTCTCATGGCAGCTATGTATGTGTGGATTGTCGTATGCGTAGCGTCGGGGCTCATACCCTTATTTGGACTGCTGTCAGTACTGACGCTTCCCATTGCCTGGAAACCTATGCGGTGGGCATGGAGCCGAGTCGGAAGTAAAGACGCCCTGGTACCGGCCTTGGGCGCCAACGTGACAACCAATCTCGGAACACAGGCGCTGCTGGGTATTGGATTCATCTTGTCAACCTTCCTTTAGCCCTCAGCATTAGGTCATCCTTGCCGCGCCGTGAGAAAAATAATTGAATCGCCCTGCCCTCACGTAAGGTAATGACGTCAATACCCGCCTGCTTCGACATTGCGACAGCCATCGCACTTGCGCGCTGGAGCGGCTGATTACAATGGGAAAACCTCCTCTGACAGCTTTTGTGAGCACCTCTGAAGTTATTCGCCCCGTATAGTAAGCAGTAGCTTGCCCTTTGTGTCCAAACCAGTCAGGAAACAATGTCCAACGATTTTGTCCACCGCGTTGTGGCGGCCGAGGTCTTCCAAAATGACCGGAGTCCTCGAGGCGTCTGCTGCCGATGCGGCATGAACCCCACCGTCAGGCTGTGTAAACGCCTCGATGAGTGTCGAGTTCGTTCATGCGCTTGAGAATCGCCGAACAAGGCACTTGAAATGGTTCTTCATCCCGCTGCCTGGGACTTAGAGCGGCCTCAGCCGAGAAGACCAAGCCTCCGGCACATCCGGAGGTAAGCATTCCTCTGCCTTCGAGATTATCAATTCGCTCATTCGGCACGGCCAGTTCTATCCTGACAATTCTGTTGCCACTGTCAACTGCGCATTCCAATAGCTCGTCTCGACGAATGAGCACTCCTTCAGAAAACCAGAAAACCGATTAACAATTCGGCAAGATGCGTAGACAGGGTGGCAATGGAAAGAATTCCCCTGCCATTCACGAAAAGCGTGTAGGGGATCTCCTTGGCAAGCGCGACAACTCGTTCTACCGCGAGACCTTTGCTGAAACGCAAGGCAGGCACCTGTCAGATCTTCGGAGACTCTGTTCACCTTTGCGTCGAGAGAATGTTCGCCACTGTCTCCCATATAATACCGATTTGCATTGGTAATTGAACACTTACGGGCAGAAACTCCTGTCGCTACCGTGACATTTCTTGGTTTAAGATTGTCGGATCAATGTTGCGCCGGAGTTAAATGTTCTCATCTTGGGGACAAAGTTTGGCCCGCTTACCATTTCCGAACAACTCTTTGAACTGGAGATCGGCATGATGTGAGCAACGGTTCCGGAGTTGCGTGTACGCCCAGAGGAGATCCAGTCCCTCCTCGGTTAGTTTGGTCCCTTCGCTGGTGGTTTCCACGATTTTGAAACCACAGCGTTCTTGGGTGGCCCTTATCTTGCCCCACACGGCTCTAAACGGCTGCTTAAGTTTCTGGGCAGCCTTATTCATTGAACCAACATCGAGAATTGCCTCGAGAATGCGCAACCTTCCCGTTCCGATTACAAGCTTTCCCTGATCATTTTCGATCCAGATTTTGCATTTCACTCTAAGCACCATGAGTCTGTGTCCTCTCGTTTAGTAAGCAAATAGGGGTGAAATCTGGGCAAGAAGCCAGGATACAAGTTATATTTTATGAATGCAACTCGTTATGGAATTAGCGATCAGCTTGACGGCGCATCAGAGCTTCCAGCTTTGATGTCAATATCATCAAAACTTGTGTGTGGTACGAAGCCTTGGCAACGGGTCACTCACATAGGAGTTCTCACGACCCGCTCAATGTGCTATTGAGCGTGCAGCTTCCGTGTCACCGGGAGGTTTCATGCAACAAAATCGGCTTACGGTCGCTATCGTTTTCGGAGGGCGTTCGGCGGAACACGATGTATCTGTGCGTTCGGCAGCGTCCGTGTTTCAGGCGATGTCACCGGAAAGATATGAAGTGGTTCCTGTGCTTATAACTCGAGCAGGGGCGTGGTACAGAATGCCCACCGATTTTTCGTCCTTTGCCCACACTGCGCTGCCCACAGAAAACGACCGGCTATTGTTTTCCCCGGACCCGGCGGACAAGGGTTTTCTGCTCGTCAAAGCTGGTGGTGGAATCGGACCGATCCCGGTTGACGTGATTTTCCCGGTTCTCCACGGCACATACGGAGAAGACGGAACTCTTCAGGGTCTGCTCGAATTGGCCAATGTGCCGTACGTGGGATGCGGTGTCCTTGCCTCGGCTGTGGGAATGGACAAGGTACTCATGAAGTGTGCGTTTCGAGATATCGGCTTGTCGGTAGGACCTTTTTTCTGGTTTCTCAGGTCCGGATGGGAACAAGATAAGTATTCCATACTTGAAAGAATGAGTAGCAGGCCGTTTCCTCTCTTTGTAAAGCCGGCCAATCTTGGCTCATCCGTCGGAATTAGTAAGGTTACGACTCAGAAGGATTGTGAGGCTGCGGTGAATCTTGCGCTATCCTATGACCGAAAAGTCCTGGTGGAGGATGCCATAGCGGGGAGAGAATTGGAGGTGTCCGTCCTGGGCAATGACGAACCTGTTGCAAGTGTGGCCGGTGAGGTAATAGCTCAGTCAGATTTTTACGATTATGAAGAAAAGTATCTCCGGGACACTGCCGAATTGATCATCCCCGCGGACCTTGAACCAGTCAATCACCGAAAGGCGGGAACGGCCGCAACAACTGCTTTCAAAGCCGTGGACGGGTCCGGTCTGGCACGAGTAGACATGTTTCTGACACCGGATGGCCGTATAATCGTAAACGAGATCAACACATTACCCGGTTTTACTTCAATAAGCATGTATCCCAAACTCTGGGAAGCAAGCGGCCTGCCCTACGACCAGCTCATCGACAAACTGGTGGATCTGGCCATGGAACGACACCGAGATAAACAACTCGTAAGCACAGACAGATAGAAGCCATGAAAGCGATGATCCTTGCGGCCGGTCTGGGTACCCGCCTTCGCCCCCTGACGCTTGAGCGTGCAAAACCCGCTATTCCTCTGCTGGGAAAGCCTCTCGTGATAAGACTCATGGAAAAACTCATGGAGCACGGTGTCTCGGAGTTCAGAATGAACCTGCACCACCTGCCGCATTCCATTGAGCAACTTTTCAACTACAAACCCTGGGACCAACTTCCCGTATCTTTTTCCTTTGAACAAGACATACTCGGGACCGCCGGTGGACTCAAGGCTAATGAACTAGTCTTCGACGGCGGAACCTTTCTGATGGCAAATAGTGACATAGTAGCCGATTTCCCACTGGCAGACGCCTTGGCATTTCACCGTGACCGTGGGGCTCTTGCAACGCTGATTCTGTATCCCCAACAACCACCTTATCGACATTCGCCGTTGAGGATAGATAAGGAAGGCAGACTCAGAAATTTCCGGGGGACGTCTTTGGGTGGTAATCTGCGCCCTGAGACTTACGTCTTCACAGGAATTCACATTCTTGAACCGGAGATTTTTCAATTCATCACCCCCGGTATTTTTTGTGAGATCAACGACGAGGTGTATCCGAAAGCTTTGACGATGGGAAAGCCCATACACGGTTTTCCAGTCACTGGATATTGGAATGATCTTGGCGACCCGTGCCGATATCTTGAAGCGCAAAAGGATTTGTTCCTGCGCATGGGCCCAGAGCCTTTTGTTCACATTTCAACACGAACGCAATGCCATGAGACAGCCATGTTGGGGCCGTTCGTGTCGGCAGAGGCCGGCTGCCTCATTGAACGGGAAGTCGTCGCACAAAACACCATACTGTGGGGGAATGTCAGGCTCAACAGAGGAACTCAACTGCATAATTGCATAGTTGGGTCATCTATGACCGTTGAAGGTTTGCATGTGAACCAGATCATTTGTCGGGAGGGTAGTGTTCCCCTTGTCTAAAGAATTGGACCTGTCGCGAATGCCTGCCGTTGGCCGCGCAAGAGGGCCGGCGCCGAAAGTTGTCGCCAAACTTGCCGGTGACGCATCTACCCGCGTTTACTATCGGGTCTCGTATGGGATCGGCCAGTCTGCCGTCATAATGCTTCTACCCAAACCCCGAACTCTGGAAGAAGCCAAGTTTATCGAAATACAAGCTTTTCTCCAGGATTTGGAGCTTCCAGTCCCTCGGGTCTACTCTCACGATCCAGAACACGGCCTGATCGTCCTCGAAGACCTGGGAGACCATCTCTTGGAATCTCTTGTGGAAGGCGCGGATGACGAGCGCCTGCGAGAATTATATGTGGAGGCAGTGGACCTGCTGATCGGAATGCGTCTGAAAACTGAGTCCGGGAGGTCTTGCTGCGAGATTTTCAATCCGCCTTTTGATGAGAACAAGTTCATGGAGGAATTCGGATTCTTTGTTACACATTTTATCGAAGGTCTTCTTGAGACGGATCCTCCGTCTTCGGCAAGAGCGGCCCTGGATACGTTTTTCGACAGGATTAGCCTGCATTTGAGCGAGGAACCAAGGATATTCTGTCACAGAGACTATCATTCAAGAAACCTCATCCTCCATGAAGGCCGCCTGGTAATGATTGATTTTCAGGATGCCAGAATGGGGCCCGCGCAATATGATCTGGCCTCGCTACTCCGCGATTCCTACGTGACCCTTCCGGAACACTTGGTGGAAGATCTTCTGAGCAGATATCAAGAGGCAATTGAGGGGACAGGTATACCGGAGAGAGATAGATTCCGTTACGTCTTCGATGTCATGTCATTACAGCGAAACATAAAGGCCCTCGGGACTTTCGGCTACCAGATCTCGGTCAGGGGTTCCAACCGCTACCTTTCATCGATACCCAGGACCGGAGCCTACATTGCAAGGACCATCCGATTGCACCCAGAGTTCGCTCCGTTCGTCCCAGTAGTAGAAGATTACATTTGTGGGCCGGCAATGGAGATGCAGTAAGTAATACAGTTATGCCACTGCCTGCCTATGGCCGGCCTTAGACGGTAGCCGCGGAGTCACTTAATAAGATATCTAAGATAATCAAGAAGTTAGGTATGATTAGTAAAGTATTATTCTATTTAATTGAGAATTTAATTTATAAATATATTGTAACATACTGTAATTTCTGATATGAAATTAACCAAAAGGATGTTCGTGCATCCAAATTCTCCAGGAGTTGGAGACCATGAAAAGACACTCCGTCACCTGCATCAGCCTCTTTTTCTGCCTATTCCTCGGCGTTACGAATGTTCCCACGACAGGCGCAGCTTCCGACTTGACCGGTCTTGACTCAACAATAAGGCTGCTTCAAGAACAACTTGGCCGCCAGATAGATCGAATAAAAGCCGCCAGAGAAAAAGTCGACTCGCAAATGGGCCTGACGAGAATCCGGCTTGCGGAACAACTCAACAAATCCGGAGACGACTTGGTGGTCCAGATCGAGGCATTGGGAAGGTTACGGGAGAAATTAACGGAAACCACGAGCGAGTCGGATACTAAAATCAATATCTGGAAGGAAGAGTCCGCACAACTGCTCAGCAGATCCTTGTCGGACATTTCTGCCCAAATCAATCAGACAAATGAACTGATGCAGCGCTTGGA
>CAINUH010000243.1 GCA_903853735.1 uncultured Desulfomonile sp.
GAGAGAGCAAGCTCTGTAACAGTACTCGGTGAATTAGCCTCCCGGTTAGAGCCGGTTTTGCGAACGCAGGCCGAGAATTTTTCCACAACAACTGATCTTGTAAGCGAAAACTTAATAATAGGCAACTTAAGTTGAGGCCACTGGCGCCAGGACCTGTGGTCCGCGAATCACGCCGAAATCGCTTGACATTGCAGAAAGTGGTTGCTAGATTTCAGTAAGTGCGGGCATAGCTCAGTTGGTAGAGTGCAAGCTTCCCAAGCTTGATGTCGCGGGTTCGAGCCCCGTTGCCCGCTCCAATGAGTGGTTCAGGCCACCCGGGTTGTTGATCCCGGGTTTTTTATTATGGCCCTTTTGGGGAAGCTCTCTACGATGTGTTCAAAGAATCTTCATGGGAATTGGATCGGATGAACAGGCAACTGATTTCTGATCTTTGGGTGATGATCGAGCCTGTTGTGGGTCCGGAAGGCATAGAATTGGTGGAACTGGAATTTCGACCCGAGGGAGGCCGGTGGGTTCTCAGACTTTATGTTGACACCCCTGGAGGAGTGACCCTTGAGGACTGCGAACTGGTCAGCCGCCAAGTAGGTGCCTTGCTTGATATAAAGAATCCAATCGAGCGCCCCTACACTTTAGAAGTTTCATCCCCTGGAATTAACAGGGTAATCAGAAGAAAAAAAGATTTTAACCTGTTTGCAGGCTTGCCGGTATGTATCAGGACTCGTAGGAAGCTGGAGGGAAGACGGAATTTTTCCGGCACTCTGAAAGGAACTGAGAATTCAAGAATAGTTCTGGAAATTGATGGGACACGGGTGGAGATAGATCTGGAGGAAGTTGATAAAGCCCGATTGGACCTACCAGAAGAAGATCTGTTGCGCCGAGACTTGCGAAAAGGAGCCGCCAGAACGGGGGAAGTGCTATGGTAAACCTGAATCGCACAATAGACCAAGTGGCCAAAGAAAAAGGAATCACCAGAGATACGCTGGTCGAAGCCTTGGAGGCTGCTCTTGTGTCTGCAGCAAGGAAAAAATACGGAGGCCGAGTCGAACTCGAGGCTCAATTTAGCGATGAAACTGGAGAGGTGGAAGTCTTTCTGTTCAAGGACGTGGTTGAACACGTCGAAGATTCCACAACCGAAATTGATCTTGAATCAGCACGACTTGAATTGGATCCGGATGCAGAAATCGGGGATCAACTCGGCGTGAAGATGGACACTGATAGCTTCGGCCGTATCGCGGCCCAAACAGCCAAGCAGGTAATTATTCAAAAAGTGAAGGATGCCGAACGTGAGAATATCTACTCTGAATATAAGGACCGAAAAGGCGATGTTGTCACAGGAATGGTTCAAAGATTCGAGAAGAGAAGTATTGTAGTGAACTTGGGCAGAGCTGAAGCTGTTTTCCCCTACACTGAACAAATCCCAAGGGAAACCTACCGCCAAGGTGACAGGATCAGGGCTCTGATTCTAGAAGTCCGGCGCACTCAGAAGGATCCACAAATAATACTGTCTCGCGCTAATCCGGCTTTCCTGGTAAAACTGTTCGAGCAAGAGGTTCCGGAAATTGCGGAAGGCATCGTCCGAATCATGTGCGCTGCTCGCGAACCAGGACAGAGAGCTAAGATAGGTGTTCGATCCTCCGATGCCGATGTAGACCCCGTAGGCGCGTGCGTAGGCATGAAAGGATCCAGGGTCCAGTCGGTTGTCCAGGAGTTACGAGGAGAAAAAATCGACATTATCCCCTGGAACGACGACACTGCTCGTTTTGTCTGTAATGCGCTCCAGCCTGCTGAAATCTCCAAGGTTATTATCGATCAGGACACAAACATTATGGAGGTAATAGTTGCCGATGATCAGCTCTCTCTTGCCATAGGCAAGAAAGGACAGAACGTAAGGCTGGCTGCCAAGCTCACTGGTTGGAAGATTGATGTGAGGAGCGAATCCAAAGAGGAAAAGATTACCGGTGAATCTTTCGAACGTCTCCTGTCAATCGACGGCATGGACGAAGAGACCGCCACGATACTGTTTGACAACGGATATCGAAATCCCGAGGACATAGCCAAGGCAACGCTGGTGGAGCTAACCAGCTTCATGGGCATTACTGAGGAAAAAGGGGTGCAGCTTCTTCAGGGCGCTCTACGCTATCTCGCCAATCCACCTATTGATGAGCTTGAAGAACCTGATTCCGTGGAAGACAGCGGCGAACCGGAAGCCCCCGCAATTGAACAACCGGTGAAACGCAAAAGGAAAAAGTCCAGCGAGGCCGCGACTGTGCAGGTGTAGAAAATATGGCCTATCTGCCATGCATGCAGGGGAAAGACGCCCATTATCGTGAAAAGAGGTCATGTCCCTAAGAGAATGTGTATCGGATGCCGGCAGAGGAGGCCGGCAAATGATATGATCCGTATCAACGCTGTAGGAGACTCCCTGGCTGTGTCCTTCGCTAACAGGAGACATCCCGGGAGAGGATGCTATGTATGTCCCACTGAAGCATGCGTGGAAAAGGCTTTGAACAAGAGTCTGTTGCAAAAAGCACTGCGCCGAGATATTGCTGTAACACCCTCCAAAGAGGTATTACTAACTAAGAGGGCTTGAAGAGAAGGGGTGACCGGATGACCATGCTGACCGTTGATGACCTGGCCAGAGACCTGAAGGTCAGAAACGAGGACTTGCTCAAAGAACTCGCAACTATGGGCTACGAGGTTGATGGCCCTGAGAGCCCTTTGGAAACGGATGACCCTGCAGCTTTACGGGCTCAACTCGTGTCTGTTCTTCCTCAACGGGAAGTAGTGGAAAAGAGAATAAAGCCCACCGTTATCAGGCGTAGGATGAAGAATCCGCCCCCAGAGCTTATGGAAGAAGACAGATCATTAGAACCTTCTTTCGAGGGCCCCGTCGGCCCGTCTCCACGTGGAGAAGAAAGACGGGCTTCCACGGCGGAGCGAATGCGCGCACAGGAGGCAGAAGCTGCCAAGAAACCTTACAAGAAGATCAAGAAATCCGAGCCTGCCCGCATCATCGAAATGGCGCCTAAACCTGCGGTCCCACGTATCCACAAAATCGAACAACCCCAGCACGTACGATCAACACATCCAATAATGGAGCAACCCGTATCCCCCGAGGCGGGCCACGGGATACAGACCACTGTCGTGTCACCCACAAAAGAGTCTTTAACGGTTAATGAGGAACGAGTTCGCCTCCCTGAAGCGGCGGTAAAGTCTGCTGGGCCTTTGCATGAGCGTCTACCAAAGGAAGCGGATTCCGAGGAGGCGACTAGCATTTCGGCGCCCCCCGGGGAAGCCGGGTTAACTGAAGACAGGCCTGCTAAAAGAAAGAAAAAGAGAGAGAAGAGGTTGCAGCCGGCCCAGATCATTGGAAAGGTGGAACTCAGGAAAGAACCTGTCAAGGAAGAAGAGCCGCCTCAACCTGTGGCTGTTCGGGTGATTGAACCACCCAAAATATTGGCAAAACCCGAAAGCAAGCCCACAGTGATGGCGCCCGTCACCATTGAGGACGAAGAGGCTAGAACAAGAAAGAAAAAAGACAAAAAAACCAAAATCCAACCGGACGAACGTATTGAAGAAGACAAGATCAAGGTTCGCCGACGCAAAGAAGTCATACTCGGCGCCGATCTCTATGACGAAAGAGGGAGACACGGCAGGCTGAGGGGCAGAGGGAAAAAGACCAAGCGCAAGACCGAGATTACCACTCCCAAGGCTATCAAGCGCCGCATGAAAATACCGGAGGTCGTCACGGTGGCGAACTTGGCGCATAAGATGAGTGTGAAGGCATCAGAGGTGATTCAACACCTTATCGCACTCGGAGTGGCCGCGTCCATGAACGAGCCCGTCGATTTTGATACTGCAACGATCGTGGCATCTGAATTCGGGTTCGAAACGGAGTCCAGCGTCCAGTCCGAAATGGATTTGCTTCCCGAGAAGATTAGAGATTCTGAACTCAATCTTGTTTCAAGGCCACCCGTCATAACTGTGATGGGACATGTGGACCACGGCAAGACATCTCTTTTGGACGCGATCAGATCCACTCACGTCACTGATCAGGAGGCGGGCGGGATCACTCAGCACATTGGGGCTCACAAGGTAAAGCTCCCAAAAGGCGAGATCATTTTTCTGGACACTCCCGGACACGAGGCCTTCACGGCCATGCGTGCCAGAGGAGCACAGGTGACGGACTTCGTGGTACTTGTCGTGGCTGCCGATGACGGCGTGATGGATCAGACGCGTGAGGCCATAAATCACGCACGCGCTGCAAACGTCCCCATCATAGTAGCTGTTAACAAGATGGACAAACCCGAGGCCGACAAGGACAAGGTCACACGAGAACTGAGCGAGCACAACCTTATCAGTGAGGCATGGGGAGGAGATACGCTTTTCTCGTACGTGAGCGCAAAAACAGGTGAAGGAATCGACGAATTCCTCGAACTGATACTGCTCCAAGCCGAACTCATGGAACTCAAAGCCAATCCCGACAAGAAGGCCATAGGTTCAGTTATTGAGGCCCGCCTGGATAAAGGGAAAGGAGCGGTGGCCACAGTTTTGATCAAGGAGGGGACCCTGAAGCTGGGTGACCCTTTTGTTGCGGGAATTCATTACGGTAAGGTTCGGACTATGCTCGATCACGAGGGCCGTCCTGTTGAAGTGGCTGGGCCGGCCACTCCCGTCGAAGTTCATGGTTTCTCGGGTGTTCCTGAGGCTGGTGAGCCCTTCCTAGTCGTTGAGGAAGAAAAGGTGGCTCGCCAGATCGGTACGCAGCGACAGGAAAAGCAGCGCCGACAGGAAGCCTCTGCTGTCGGTCCCGCATCCCTTGAGGACTTATTGGCCCGTATGCAAGAGCACGAGACCAAAGAGTTGAATATCATTATCAAGGCCGACGTTCAGGGGTCGGTAGAGGCCCTCAGAGAGGCTCTACTCGGAATAACATCCGACGAGATAAAGGCTAGGATCATTCACAGCGGCGTAGGTGGAATCAGCGAATCGGACGTCATGTTGGCAAGCGCATCAAGAGCCATTGTCATCGGTTTCAGCGTGAGGCCCAACCCGAAGACAACACAGTTGGCAGAACAGGAAAAGATTGATATCCGCCTCTATACAGTAATTTACGAAGCGATCGAAGATGTTCGGAAGGCTATGGAAGGACTGCTCGCTCCCATAGAAAAGGAAATTGTGCTTGGCCGAGCAGAAGTACGACAGACCTTTCACCTTGCAAAAATAGGCTCTGTAGCCGGATGTTATGTGACCTCAGGAAAACTGGAGAGGTCGAATCAGGTGAGATTGCTACGAGACGATGTGGTTGTTCACCAAGGAAGAATGGCCTCAATGAAACGCTTCAAGGAAGACATCAAAGAGGTGGTCGAAGGGTACGAATGCGGAATTTCCATTGATAACTACAGGGATGTAAAAGCGGGCGACATTATCGAAGCCTTTACCGTAGAACGGGAATTGGCCAAGCTGTCGTAATCTTTGTTTATCGTGGGCACGTTGGTGGCTCGTGATTACGGAATTCAACCCAGGTTAGAGTTTTTTGCGGGAGGAATAAATATACTTTGCGGTGAGGAGAGGCTATGGTAGTGGGTGTTGGTTTCATTAGGATGCTTATCCATCAGTCCTCCTCGCTGAAGACTAAGCGCCAGGTTGTCAAGAGTATACTGGGGCAGGTTCGCAGCAAGTTTGATCTGTCGGTGGCAGAGGTTGAAGATCAGGACAAGTGGCAACTATGCACACTCGGATTTGCCGTGGTTACCAACGATGCCGGCCACGCCCACAGCATGCTTGAAACTGTGATCGCCTACGTGGAAGGACTTCATCTCGCTGAGATCACTGATTCCCATGTAGAAATCGCTCACTATTGACAAGGGTTTCATTCCACAGCCAAACAACACGATTCATTACACACCGAGTTTTTATCCCATGCCCAGCTTCAGAAAAAATCGCGTGGCCGAACTTCTTCGTCAAGTCATAGCAGAAATTGTCGTCTTTCAGATTAAAGACCCTCGTGTACGAGGTGTCACTATCACCGAGGTCCAAATGAGTGCCGATCTCAAATCGGCCCGAGTTTATTTCAGTTGCATGACGGACGGACAAAATGAAATGCACAAGAAGGGCCTTGATTCGGCCGCGGCGTTTATCCGGAGGAAGTTGCGCGAGGATTTGAACTTAAAATATATCCCTGAACTTTCGTTTTGGTATGACACGGCCTTCGACCATTCTGTTCGGATCGGTAAAATACTTAAAGAAATTAAGGCACCAGAAGCGGATGACTGATAATTCCATTCCGGATGTCCTCCGAACTGAGGACAAATTCTTGATTGTTACCCATGTAAACCCCGACGGAGACGCTGTCGGCTCCCTGCTGGGGATGTATCTTGCCCTCCGTGAAATGGGCAAAAAAACATGGCCGATTAGCGGTGAAAAATTCCCGGATCTCTACGGTTTTCTCCCTGGAGTGGACTCCCTCATTACCGATACGCATAGTCCGGATATCGATCCACACTGGATAATAGCCCTTGACGTGGCCTCGGAACCGAGGATTTCAGGCAACATAGAGCGGTTCCGTAACAAGGCCGTGTTGATTAACATAGATCATCACGCAACTAATCCACTTTACGGACAGTACAATCTCATTGATTCCAAAGCCACGTCGACGGCTGAACTCGTTTTCCGAGTTCTCTCTCAGGCAGGATACAAGCTTTCGGCGGATGTGGGTAAGTGCCTGTACACCGGCATCTTGACCGATACCGGGTGTTTCCGTTTCTCCGGCGTCAACACTGATACCCTGGCCCTCGCATCCCGGTTGCTTGAATCAGGATTCGACTCCTACGAGGTTACCCGATCCATCTATGAAGAGTACCCTCTTTCACGACTTGAACTGGAGCGTCTGTTGTTGAACAGGATTGAGATCCTGCTGAACGGCAAACTCGTCATCAGCACCCTCCATTACCAGGATTTTCAGAAGCTGGGAGCACCACTTTCCGACGGTGAAAATCTTGTTGATAGACTTAGAGAAAGTCGCGGGGTAGAAGTAGGAATTCTCATGACCCAAGTTTCCGAAGATGTGTGCAGAGTGAGCTTTCGGTCAAAGGGGTTGGTGGATATTGCCAAGATTGCCGCATCTTTCGGCGGAGGAGGACACCGCAGCGCAGCAGGACTTCGGTCGTTGGTTCCCCTGGAAGAACTCAAGCAACAGATTGTAGCGGCAATCGCGAAAAAGATCGGCTAATACTGATTGGCTACCGATATTGGAACGCTGGAAAAGCGCCCGACAAGTAGCCCCTCATTTACTCCACAATTGATACTGTGCTTCAAACGGTAGGAGCCTGACGCATTAGGTCTTTGTAACCAAATTGCCTTTGTCCCTATAACATTGGAGGACAGTGACGCTTACCCCACTAAAAGACTTCTATTACTGAGATGTTACATCTTTGATAGATGTATCATTATGAGATAACATTTGTTTGCATAACGAATTGATTGTTTTTCTAATAATAATTATCAGACATCTTTCATCTTGCCTCTTTCATCTTGCAAGTTGATAAGTTATCTAAATATGTGATAAGATACTTAATGTATTGATGCTTCATCCCATGCAAAGGGCGGACTAAACCCCATGTTACGGCACATCCACATTCCAGTCCTGGTGATCACGCTCCTGGTTTCCCATAGCTTTTGCCAAGCCGACCCCATCATGCCGAATGCTTGGGCGTCCTTTTCCTGGATCCCGCACGGGTACGGAGCCACGATGCGCATTGACAATCCCACGTGCGCCCAAATACAAGATCTCTACGGATTCCGGATCTCCCCCCATTATGTGGGATCCTGGTCAGAGCCTGTCTGGGGATGGGATGTTCATTGTGGTCCCTATTTCGGACCTCCGGTTTCCTACCAGGATCCCGGCAAGTACCAGCTACCCATTGGCCTCATTTATCCCAACTCGGATCGGTGACATCCACAGTCTGGTTGGTCTTAAACTCCTTGACCTTGTAGTTGCCTTAGTAGCGATCCACGCACTGATGAAAAATGTGGAGCGGAAGGAACTCCATCACTTGAGAGAAAACAACTTTTCCGGAATACACAGGCATGCCCCCAAGGAGTTTTTCTCCAAGGATGGGGCTTCGGCCGGAAAGATTTCAAGTTGACAAACAATAATAATATTCCTCATATATAATCACAGAGTGGACGGCGACCGCGAGTCAGGACGGTCTGGATTCTGGAATCAGGCGATGATGGGGCCCGGCTTGTGACGGCGTACCCCCAAGGAGGACTCATGAGCAGGAGTTTTAAGGAACATGACCGCGTGGTCTTGAAGGCAGCGTTGCCATCAGACGGTCTGGAACCGGGGGATGTGGGATGTGTGGTGCATGTTTATAGAGACGGCTCCGCGTACGAAGTGGAGTTTTCTTCCCTGGACGGGTACACCGCTACCGTGGTGACCGTGGAAGCGGGCGACATAAGGCCGGTGTACAGGCGGGAGATTACTCACGCTCGGGAATTGAGGGTTCAATGAGTTTTGGGTGGGATTCGATAATGTTTCCCTCGACGGCAGACTGCTTCTCGTATCGCAATGCGGGAAGTCCTTCCGCCGGAGATTCAAATGAATGTGGACAGCCTGGTCACCCCGTTCCTTGAGAAAGCGGCAGAGGCAGGGGCGGCGACTGCCACAGTAAACAGTGCCCAGGAATTCCAAAGAATCATCTCCGAAGTATTATAGGAACATGGATCGGTATACTGTCCCTGCATGTCCGACAAAGAGAGGACCGTGCCGATTCCTGCGGACCGTCGGCAGCCAGCTTATGAGTCCGCATCGATAACCCTTGAAGAGTCATTCGCGGGTGTAGCCGAAACAGGAACCGTCATTTGCTCGAGCGCCTCCGGCAAGTTCCTGCAAGCAAGCCTCCTGACTGAACACCACGTTGCAATAGTGCCGAGAGAGAAGATATTCCCCTCTTTTTCGGAATTCTTCGCATCATTGGCAGAAATGCCCACCAACATAACTCTTATTACAGGCTCAAGCCGAACCGCAGATATAGAGAAAACTCTCATCATAGGAATGCATGGTCCCAAGAGAGTTACGGTGATTGTCTGGTGAGGCGGTCATGCGAAGGATTGCCGCAACAAGGCAACGCCTACGTTCATCCTATTGTTTGATCAGGAGACAAAGGTCCATCCGATGGCCTGGGCGTAGTCAAGGATAGGTCGCTGTACGGTTTTGTGTTCTCCGGGTGAGGGCATGTCTATCAGTTCTTTGTTTCCGGCAAAACAGGTCGGATTGCATCACTGAGTTGTTTAGCGGTTGGCAGCTTACCTTTGAGTTCTTTCGGCAGCCGCGGCCGCAGTTGGTATTCCGCCACGCCGATGGGGTTGGTCTTTGATTTCAAAGCGAATTCCACTTCCATGTTGTAGGAACTCTTGAGCATCTCTTCGGCCTGATCCGCGAGAGAGGCAGGCAGGACAGTCGGAAAATTGTGGGTCTTCTTTTCCTTCACAGCCCTCTCGTAAGCACCAGCCTTGATCTGATTCAGCAGCACATTGCGGCTCCAGCCGAATTGTGTTGAGGCGCGGAGGTAGTAGATGCGGGCTGCTGGGTCAACGATCCTATCAAGGAGCAGCATGTGGTGGCCCCACGGAATTTCTGCAGCAAGCTGCTGCAGCATTTTGAGCGAATGTGGTTGTTCCGAGTTCTGAGTGTTGGCACATGTAGTAGCTATGGATGGTTCCCCGTCGGATGGAAGCACAAGCGTAGCGCGTTCTAATTCTGCGGCAACCTGTCGCAGAAATTCAGGCTTGGAGTATTCCGCAAAGAAACAACGCATATACCACAAGCTGCGTGGCGAAAACCCCTGTTGGCCTGAGAAAGCCTCCCGAAGGTCGCGCGAAAGATCGTTGACGACGGACTTACCCCAACCCAGAGTTTGTTGCCGCTCCACTATCCCCTTGCCAATGTCCCAATAAAGCATGATGAGATCGTGGTTCACCGCACGGGCCGCTGATAAGCGGGCGGTCAAAACACGCTCCTTCAGTTCGGATACGAACTGTTGATACTCCTTTGTTCCGACTGCGAGGCCTTTCATATTCCTCTGCTCATTTCTCCAAGACCGGTTGCTGTTTTGACGACAGCCCGTCGCGAAATTCCCCCGAAACCTGTTCCAGAATTCCCTCCACATCAATGTCATGGACACGAATCTGGGCTGTCATCAACTGGTGAAGTAGCGTGCGGAAGAGGTCTGCCAGGGACCGACGCTTTTAACCGCAAGTTCTACATGACGTGGTGCTTACTACACCCTTTCTGATCATATCCTTGATTGACGCGGATGCGCCATAGAAAATCAACTACCGCTATGGAGCGTAGCGGAATAGCGGGTCAGGTCCAGCGCCTTGTTGAGCATCCCTTTGATAGGCCTTCCCCTTTCCTGTCCCTCGATGAGGTGCATGGTTCCCGACAAGGTTGAGATACTTTTGGGGCACATCAGTAACCGGCTCAGGTGGAGGAATAAACCGTGACCGCTTCACCTCAAGAATGCAGTACTCAGTAAGGTTCTTACCCGTAACTTGGCCCACTATTTCCCGTGCCAAGACCTCTGCTAAAAGCGAAGGAACGGCATTGCCAATCTGGCGTTGTATCGCGACGCGGGGGCAGTCAATTCGAAATGAGTTCGGAAATGTTTGGATTCCTGCCATCTCCTTCCAAGATAACTTCCTGTTACTCCAGTGAAAGGGACCAACTGCTGATCCTGGCTGCGCTTGAATAGTCCAACTGGGTCGGTTTTTTGCTAGCTTAAGAAGGAAGCACCAATATCGCGTTCTCCATCCAAAGAGCGGCAACCCGCCTTTCCTATCTGTGTGCCACAGATAGTTTTCACCTTCAGGGATTGACGGAAGCATATCCGCCCACTTTCCTCCAATGTCTAATTTCTCATCCGCCTCCGGCCTTATCGAGCCGATTGCATCCCATGTTGTTACATATGGACGTCGAGAAATGTCGAAAAGCATCTGATTTCGAGCATCTGAGTCGCTGTGAGTCGGGTCTGGGAAGCGAAACTCTCTGCCGTCCCTTAGTGCAACTAAAAAGAAACGGACACGAGTTTGTGGCACCCCAAAATCTGCTGCATTTAACACTCGCCATGTCGGGCGATAGTCTGTACCAATAGCCCGGTTGATCTCGCGGATTCGATTTAGAATGAACTGAAATCCTTCTTCTTTTCCTGAATAATTGATCCCATGTACATTTTCCAACAGGAAGGCTCTTGGACGTAATTCTTGAACGATTCTGAAATATTCGTCCAATGTGTTGGACCGTGGGTCTTTCAGCCGAAGGGTATAACCCCTTGACCAGTAGGCAGACTTAGAAAATGGCTGGCAAGGTGGTCCGCCGATAACCAGATCGACAGCATCCCTTGAGTTTCCTACGACATTTCGAAAATCTCCTTTTCCAAGTTCCTCAAGCGGCCCTTCAATTACAGATTGTGCCCCGTTCAGGCGAAGCGTCTTGCAGGCGTGCTTGTCGAAGTCGTTCTTCAAAACGATATCGCAGCCTGCGGCTTCAAAACCATAGTCTAGACCACCACATCCCGAAAATAAGCTGACAGTAATCATCATATCTCCGGATCGAACACAAGCTCTGTCCGCTTCCGGTTCACCGCTTCAATAATGTTTGCGATGCCATCTGCGCTAACCCTCAAATGTATCTCATCCCATCCTTTGGTCTCTTCAGTGACAGAAATATGGACATTCACTTCAGCACTTGCTCCGGTACCCCAAGCCCTCAGGCCAATACCCGGTGTTCTTTTAGGTAGCATTTGCAAAACCCGGATCGCCTTCCGCGCTGAAATGACTCGGAAAACAGGAAGGGCTACGTGTTCTGAGAAAGCCGACCAGTACTTATTGACCATTGAATAGATAAACCTATCTTCGGCATCCCGAATAAGGCTTCCTGAATACTCGTTCAGCAATCGCCATACTTCAGCCTCATCTCGATTGAACAGAGTGAGAAGATGGCTTTCAATTTTCCCAATAAGCGTGTAGTCGATAGAAATCGCGTAGAGAAGGTTCGGTTCTTTCTCAATTGAGTCGTGCGCCTTGTATGCAGGGATCGGAATGCAATCATCCGGTTGAAGGCCAACGAGTTGTGCAGCGTTTTCGAACCTAGTTCCAGCGTTTTTTACATTGATTGGCAATTCCAAGTCGTTTTCCAATATCGTGAAATCAACCAGCGAATGTCTACTGAATCGCTCATCTCTATAATCGATGCTGGGGCGCACTTCACGGAGCCAATCAAGCTCATCCAGAAACTGCCGCTCTGTGATGGCTGCTGGGAAAAGTTTAGTGACGGGGTTTTCTGCTGAACCGGTTTTCTTCCTTGGCTCCAAGAGGTCCGTAAAATCCTCGCTTCGAAGTTTTTCGACGATTTCTCGACTTCGAGTAAGCGTCAAAGAACTGCCTTCGTAAAGCTCTCGGATAACTGAATCTGCAGTGCGCCCTTGTCTAAGCGCAACTTGCGCTCGTCCGAGACATGCTCCAATCCATCGGCTATCTGGAAGGACTCTGGTTATGCTTTGTGCTCGCATCTCCGGATGTTTCACCTTGTATGCCTGACTTCTGTTTATGTGGTTCCCAGATAAATCCGCTCTCTGGTCTTATTTGCAAATGACACTCCACGGGAATCTTGCCGAACATATTTTCATCTATGGCTTAAAGTCAATCTGAATAGCTGCACCTAAAAGATGCGCTTTTCCGTCATCCTGCCAGTCTTCCTCTATCCTCTACTGCCATCCAGTTACGAAGGTATTTACTGGCCCCTCACCACCGCGGCGGATTCCACTTGCCCACGAGGACTTCACGCTTAGGCGCATACAGGCGCATGGTGAGATTGAAGGTCCCTTTGGGAGCGGGCAGCCAGTTCGCCTCCTTGCCTGCGCCCGGGCTCTCATTCTGGAAATAGAGGTCGAGCGAAGGGTCAACCTTGTCTATGTCGAAACTCTTGCCAGGCTCGATGTTGGTGGATTGTTTACGGGTCACGTCCATGGTGATGATCGGGTAGAAATAGAGATAGGCATCGACGCCTATGGCGAGAGCCTCCTGTTCGCTGATTGCAGCTTTGCTCGTTGCCGGGATGATCGTCAGGGTCACAGCGAGGAGTAAAGTCAACGCAACTGGTCGACAAAACACATTCCGAAGAATTTTCCAACTCAGAATGATAGGTTTTGTCCTCTCTGTGCTAGTTCTTAATAACGGTCTCTAATAATGCAGCAGTCTCTTTAATCAACCACGATCTGAATACCCCGGCTGTTCGCCCTCTTGAAATACCAGTCCACAATGTTGTCCGGGGGTTGATCCTGGTCAGATTCAGGTTTTCGGACCAAGGCAATGGCACTCGTAGGACAGGTATTCGTACATACCCCGCATCCTATACAGCGTTCCGGTTGAACCTGGTAAGATCCGTCTTCTTCCGAGATA
>CAINUH010000244.1 GCA_903853735.1 uncultured Desulfomonile sp.
GCCCCGACCTGTTGGCAAAACATTCGGCCGGAGGGTCTCATGACGCGCGACGAAATCATTGATCTCTTCATTGGGAATGCCGTCAAAGTGGCTGCGGAACCGCTCCGCGTGAATAACAATGAGGAACTGAACAGAGTCCTTGGACCGATTCTGGCCGAGAGCGAATTGATCTTTTGCCCCTCGGTCACCGATAAGGAGAAGGCAGTTCAATTGCCTCCGGAAAAACATACTCAGGACTATGCTTCCGCTTCGGTCTGCGTGGAAGAGGTCTGCGCCGCGATAGCAGAGACCGGGAGTCTGGTCTGTTCCAGCCAGGGAGGGAAGGCGGTTCAAGCCGGTTTGTTGCCTGCACACCACGTGGCAATTGTTTCTTCGGAGAACATATACGAGAACCTGGACGATTTCTTCTCCACCCTTGGAAATTCCCCTCCAACCAATATCACTCTGGAAACCGGCCCCAGCAGAACCGCGGACATCGAACTGACGCTCACCATAGGTGTGCACGGTCCAGGACGACTCACAGTGATCGTTTTTTAATGTAACCAATAAGCTTCCGGGACTCCTTGAGCTTGGAGACAGCCGGAAGAATGAAGTGGCAGTTGCCTACTGGGCTCACGTGGGCGGGTTCGTCATAGGAATGGGTCTTGTCTGGATCTTTCCAAAGCGTGCCGGTTTTTTGGATCGCTCAGACCTCGAATAAGTGAAATAGGAGACGTAATTTACCTCGTTGAAATGGTGGAGTATGCTCGAAGCTGAGTGAGAAAACCTTTTACGGAGGTCCATAAATGCCTATGCTTTTCCTTTTCGAGCCGCTCTAATCTGATCCAGGTAAACCTTGATAAGAGATAACGCAACATGTCGTTTGAGGCCTTCCACCGAGTGTGTAGGACAATTCATTTTGATTGTCTCGGCTCTCCGGTAATGTGCAGGGCCTCTGGACCTGGGAGCTTGTTTCCTGGGAAAGCTGAAATAAGAACTGCTGTTAGCATTCCGTTTACTACAAGTGATTCGGAAAGGCTTTGAATGAGTCTTTGAAAAGAATATAATCGTTCCCTATAAATATTGTAACAGTCTGAGTATACGATTCCATGGGCGGAACCACGCAAAACCCGACACCCGAAGAAATGAGTATGATCCTCGACTCCATAGCGGATGGGGTGTTCACCGTAGACCGAAGTTTCGTGATCACTTCCTTCAACCGAGCTGCGGAGAAAATCACTGGTGTACCATTCGACGAGGCAATTGGACGTCCTTGCTGCGAGGTTTTCCGGGCCGAGATCTGCGAGGGAGATTGCGCTCTAAAAGAAACTATTCGCACAGGACTGCCTGTTGTGAATCGGGCTGTTTTCATCCTCCTGGCAGACGGTCGGCGGATACCCATAAGCGTCAGCACGTCCATGCTCAAGGACGCTGAGAAAAATCTCGTGGGAGGCGTGGAGACCTTCCGCGATCTCACGCTGGTTGAAACCCTTCGAAAAGAGGTTCAAAAATCTTACTCTTTCGAGGACATTATCTCCAGAAACCCTCGTATGAGAGAGATTTTTTCTATCCTGCCCGATGTAGCCATGAGTGACAGTACCATATTGATAGAAGGAGAAAGCGGTACGGGCAAGGAACTTCTCGCCAAGGCGATCCATAATCTGTCTCATCGTTCCAAGAAACCTCTGGTCACCGTCAATTGCGGTGCGATTCCCGACAGCCTCTTGGAATCGGAACTATTCGGTTACAAGGCCGGGGCCTTCACCGATGCAAAACGCGACAAGCCCGGTCGGTTCGCTCAGGCTGAAGGAGGAACTATCTTGTTGGACGAGA
>CAINUH010000245.1 GCA_903853735.1 uncultured Desulfomonile sp.
GCTTGATAGTACTGAAATTGGTGAGCATTCCGCCAAGCCACCTGTTGTTCACATAGAACTGTCGGCACCGGAAAGCTTCTTCCACAACAGCGTCCTGTGCCTGTTTCTTTGTGCCTACGAACAGGACGCTATTGCCGTGAGCGACGGTTTCCAGCACGAATGCGTACGCTCTTTTGAACAACCTGACGGTCTTTTGCAGGTCAATGATGTAGATCCCGTTGCGCGCGCCGAAAATGTAGGGCTTCATCTTGGGGTTCCAGCGTCGAGTCTGGTGGCCGAAATGAACACCTGCTTCCAAAAGTTGCTTCATGGAGATGAGAGACAATATTTAGCTCCTTTTCGGGTTTTTCCTCCATCCCCGGTGACTTGCGGTTTTGTGCAAGACCCGATAGCGCGGGGATGTGCGAGTTAACCCAATATTTTGGTCAGATTCTTTCTGAATTGCAAGCTGAAAAGGCTCTAGCTGGAAAAAATCTTTGCCGCGTCCAGCGATTCTACTCCATAAACCTTCAAGGTCAGTGCATCAAGTAGTTTTCCCAAAGCCTCATTATCGCTCGTGCCGGCAAGGCTGCCCCCTGAACTTTCACAACATAATTGAGCCACCCATTCCACCATCTTGGCCGACATGGCCGAGCTTCGAGACTCACCGGCATCGCCGAGAACACCATTCAATTCATGGAGATACCGTGCAACGGAATCCTGGGGCCTTTTCAGTAGTTCAGCAAATGCCTGTTGACCGGATTCCATGTCATCGCTGGATATGGACGCATAATCAATCCTCGGTACCGGGAGCGCTTCAATCTCCTCTGCGGAAAGGTAATTGTTCGTGCTGGTGAGCTTTATGCGCCAATTGAGCAGGCTGGAATTCAGCAGACCAACCAGGTAATCAATGGGAACCGAGACGTTGGCGATGAAGTTCGTCATGTCTCCCAGGAAGCAACCGGGTTGTACGAGAGCCGCCTTCAGTCGCCGCCCGGTTGCCATGTTCACCACTCTGGCCAGAGCGATACGCTTGTCCTGCCATGGAACGCCTCTGTGTCGAGACCCTGAACGTGGGTCTTCGGAATGTTTTTTGACGGGCAAGGCACGGCTTTGTGCTTGAGCAAGGAAGCGGGGCAACATCCAGTCCAGCCGGTTGTTCCGACTTGATGGATGAATCACCCGGAAAGGAGCCACGTGCTCACCACGGATCAAGGGGTATTCCGTAGGTGAAGCCGTTAGGAATTCCCGGTGTACGGTGAGGTTTATCTCCCCCTGATGAACTCTGCCTGCCGCGGCCACATGCTCATTGCCGCGCAGCGGGGGATAGTTGAGCAAAATCTCCATGAGGGTTTTTTCTTCATGGCTACTTATGATTGGTATCCTCCAGCCGCTCTTTTTCACCATTGATGACGGAATCCCGACTCCTCCCGTGCGAGGTATCGGGCCATTACCATTCCATATTACCGGTGCTATTGCGCTGCTCTTTCGGCCCTTGCGGCATACGAGAATTAGTAAAGCCTGGGTAACATGCGGGAAAATCTTGGCCTTTTCCGGTATTACCACCGCGTCTATCACCTCGGAGGTCTCAAGAATCATCTTCCTGAGACTCAACGCAGTGGAGTCGGACAATAATGTTGCAGGCAAGATGAATCCAAGGGCACCGTCTCTTCGCAATAGATCCAGTCCTCTCTCAAGCATGAGGCGGTACAGGTTGATCTTGCCCTTGCACGTTTTGAACGCCTGTTTGTAGTAAGCCTGTTGAATCGACCTTTCCCGGATCCCGGATTCCTTCACAGAAACGATTTCGTATGGCGGATTGCCGACGACTGCGTCAAAACCACGGTGATGTCCCTGAAAGATTTCCGGAAACTCCAATGGCCAATCATAAGTTTCTTGTTCCTTGCTGCGAGAAGGGTCTTGGGGATTTTCACGTCGTACTGCATCCGTCTCATCAAATAAGCCAATTTGCACGGCCTTCCTTGGGCCGGGTAAAATTAAAACGCGATCTGCCAAGCTCTTTCGTCCGATCAAGGAATTGCCTACCTTCAGATTAGTTTTGACAAGAGACGCTCCTGCCATGTTGCCTGCTGCGGCATTCTGCAGGTTGGACACGGCAATCCTCATTGCAATCGGATCAAGGTCCACTCCATACAGACAATGTTCCAGAATATGAACACGTATGGCAGAGGTATCGCTGGGGTCGATTGTAATTCCGTTGAGCATGGCCCTTTCAAGTAAGCTCTCTCTCGTTTTCCGGATGATTTGATGGAGTGGCCCATGTTTCTTGTCGGCAC
>CAINUH010000246.1 GCA_903853735.1 uncultured Desulfomonile sp.
ATTTGTTCAGGAGTGATGCCGTTACCCGCGCCGGCAATTGAAGGAACAGCTATGAACAAGAATGTATAGACAACATATATCCAATGCCCCCGAATCATCATCCGCCCTCCATATTATGCGTTGACCCATGAATTTGATGGAACTCCCAATGCTACTGCACTACCCCACACGTATAAACAATGAAACGCTGCATCAACAGAACTATACAATAATTCAGGTCCACATTTGAGCGCGAATCAATAAGAAACGCTCTTTCCGGTCGTCATGCACGCTTGGAAAGATTAAGGGTGAATGCCTTTTTTTTCAAGTTCTATTGAGTTGCCTCCGGCCCTATCCCATCCGTAGCTTGCCGGGTGCTGAAACAATGTGCCGCGTGTTGGTCGTGCTCATGCTCATTGAGGAGACAAGACATTGCAGGACACCCTGTGAGTGTGCATCCCGCGGCTGGGGGTGGTTGGGATCACAAAATTAGGCTGAGGAAAGTGTCTCTTAGTAAATGGCTGAATATCATGTAGTTATATTTTAAATATGTTCGATATATGGCAACTTATCCATAACATCTGGACATCAAATATTTTTACTTGACACACATTTGCCGCCATGATACCTCGGCCCCCAGGACAAACAAGGGGGAGATATCTTAAAGCTCTCCCTTAGCTGGCACACTTTTGCAGTGTAAATAGCTGTCTGAATAAAGGAGGGTGTAATGGCCAAACGAGTCGTAAGTTGTCTTCTGAGCATCCTGATGCTCACATCAGCATCCCTGGCCTTGGCCGGTGGGGCACAGGTAGCCTACCCACCGCCGGCATGTGCTCCGGCTGGGCCGTATGCGGGCGGCGGCAACCCGTGTGCGTTTTGGGGCGACGCTCCATTTCCGGGTATGTGTGGAGGTGTAGTCGCGTTACCATTCTTGGTGGTAGGAAGCCTCCTGGGCGGAAACACGACGGGGCCTTATCCGCCGGCCCCCGGACCCGGACCTTACTATCCTCCAAGATTTGCCGGACCACAGCCCTGGGCAGGGCCGGTTGCTCCCTTTGCTCCGGTAGCCAGACCGGTATGCGGACCGCCTGCCGGTGCCGGGCCTTTCGGCGGCAGTATCTTGGGCGGCCTCCCCTGTCTGGAGCTTTGCGCCGGAATCTTCGGGGGCGTGACCGGTGGATTTGGTCTCGGGCTCTGACGGTAGTCTCTATAGTCTGATGTAGGTCGCGCAGGAGTCTACGGACCAATGTAAGTCGTCTCAACAAATCAACCACACTCTCATTCCTTCCAATTCATCGGGGACTTCGGTCCCCGATTTTTTTGCCCCCAATAACCTATATATTCGGGATGTTATCGTTTATGGTCGCTTTTTCTTTTTTTCGCATTCAAAAGTTGTATGCTGGTTCTGCATTGAGGTGGCAAATGGAACATTTTTTCGAGGTCGAGGTCACGGAGTTTTATGGCGAAACTGCCTGACAGCACTATGGAGGGGAATCTACAGACAGTCGAGGGAGTCTTGGATCGGCTGGTCTTTTCAGGCGACACAAGCGATTTCATGGTTGCGAGACTAGTCATCAGGGGACGCCGTGAACCGGTGACTATCGTGGGATCGCTCCCAAGTGCTCATCCCGGGGAAACCCTTGTTCTCAAAGGCGAATGGGAGTTTGACAAGAAATTCGGGGAACAATTCCGCTTCCAGGAAGCAAAGGCAATTGCCCCGTCGACGATTCGCGGCATAGAGAAATATCTTTCATCGAGCCTTATCAAGGGAATTGGTCCGGAAATGGCCAGACGGATAACTACCGTATTCGGCGAGAAAACCTTGGATGTTATTGAGCACACGCCTGAAGCACTTCTGAAGGTTGTGGGTATAGGGCGGGTGCGTTCGGAAAAAATTTCACAAGCTTTTGCAGATCAGAAAAGCATCAGAGATGTGATGCTGTTCCTGCAAACGCACGGCATTTCCACTGCTTATGCGTTCAGGATCTTTAAGAAATATGGCAACAGGGCAGTTGAGGCGGTTTCACACAATCCCTATTGCCTCGCCACGGATGTTCGAGGAATTGGGTTCAGGTCTGCAGACAAGGTCGCCGGGAGTCTCGGTATTGATATGCGGTCGCCGCTGAGAGCAAGAGCCGGCATTCTGCACGTTCTGGATACTCTTCAGAGCGACGGTCACGTGTATTGTCCAAGTTCCAGCTTACTCGAAAAGGCGAGGGAACTGCTTGGAATCGATCGACGTACCCTGGAAACGTCACTAGACGATCTGGCGAAATCCGGAGAAATCACCATTGAAGACGATAGAGTTTATCGGTCGATCATGGCAGCCGTGGAGAATTCGGTGGCAATGAGGATGCGCAACCTCATATCCAGTCCCAGGTTCCTTCCTCCAATAAAACTCGATGCGGCAATTGGGTGGATCGAATCCAGGACCGGCATGACTCTTTCCGCCGCCCAAAGAGATGCCATTTGTGAGGCAATTCATCAAAAGGTATTGATCATCACTGGTGGACCCGGCACCGGCAAGACCACCCTCTTGAAAGCTTTGATAATGATTCTGGAGGCCAAAGGTCTGAGAGTGCTCCTCGGCGCCCCGACCGGCCGCGCCGCCAAGAGGCTGTCCGAGGCCACCGGGAGAGAAGCCGCAACTATACACAGGCTGCTGGAGTACTCACCGGGCGCCGGGGGTTTTCAGAGAAATGCTGCGAGGCAGCTTGAGGCAGAGTTCGTCATTGTAGATGAGGTATCAATGGTAGACATATCCCTGATGCACCATCTCTTGAGCGCGATTCATCTTCAATCCACATTGATACTGGTGGGTGATGCCGATCAACTTCCATCTGTCGGGCCCGGTAACGTGCTTGGGGATCTCATTGAGTCGGGCAAGATTCCCGCGGTAAGGCTCCAGACTGTATTCAGACAGGCTTTTGACAGCCTCATCGTAACAAATGCCCACCTTGTAAATGAGGGAAAAATGCCGATCAATGAGAGCCCTCAGCCACAGTTGTCAGATTTTTACCTCATTGAGAAAAACGATCCTGAAGGTTGTCTGCGCCTGATAAAGGACATGGTTGGTCAAAGAATTCCGGAAAGATTCGGTTTTGATCCGCACCAGGACGTGCAGGTATTGAGTCCCATGCACAAGGGCCTCATAGGCACGGAAAACCTTAACCGGGAACTCAGACAAATATTAAACCCGGCCGGGTTGCCGACAAGGGGAGACAGATTCAGGGTGGGTGACAGAGTCATGCAGACAAGGAACAATTATGACAAGGAGGTTTTTAACGGCGATGTCGGGAGAATCATCTCGTACGACCCGGAATGGGATGAAGCCGTAGTGGAATTCGACGCACGTCCCGTCACGTACCACGTCTCAGAAATGGATGAAATTACTCTCGCTTATGCTGTGACTATTCACAAAGCTCAAGGAAGCGAATACCGGGCGGTCATAATCCCTCTTAGTACACAGCACTTTGTGCTCTTGAGAAGGAATCTGCTGTACACCGCCATGACAAGGGCAAAGGAACTCGTCATAATAGTTGGAAGCCGGAGGGCACTCCAAATAGCAGTGGAAAACAGTATTGTCGAGCCAAGATTCACCTATTTGGGGCCGAAGTTATGATGATCACGGCTTATACTCGTTGCCAAAATTCTTGTCCGAATCAGGGTTTGATGAGCGGCTGCAAAGCATACCCCTTTAAACTGGAATCCAGAGGAATGATAGCCAATATCTAACTTGCTCAAACCGACAAGAGTTTTGGCAATCACTCCACCTCTGGATTCCGGTAACTTATGAAGTTTCGTTACAAGAGGCGTTTCGAAGCTGTTGCACAAATTCCTCGTAACGCATTCCCATTTTTTTGGCGGCCTTTCTGCAACGGTTTTGCTGGATCTTGTAGGTCACTATGTAACCGGCAATTCCAAAAACCCCCGCGAACACCGCAGCAGCTACAACCCAACGGGCGAGTATCTCACACCCCAGTTGAATAAAGGCTGCCAGGGCTTCCCAGAAATAGGTCTTATCGATTACGGGATTCATGAGTTTCTCAAAGACTTGAAGATTAACGGCAATTGATTTTCCGAGGAGAACGGACCCCAAGCAATAGTATCCATAGTAGAGTGGAATCATGTTCAGAGGATTGCTCACAAATGTGAAGGCGGCAGCGACCACATAACTGAATCTGAAAAGGATCCTCAGCAAGGCCAGGAACAGAAAGTGTCCGCCCACCGGGATGAGGAAACCTACTGCCAGCCCGAACGATACGCCAAGGGCGTCAAAGCCGGGCGGGTTTTTCGACGCGACTAAAGGCTCGATGCAGCTTTTGTAAAGCAGGTCGATAGAGCGTGCGATAAATCCTTTGGGTGAATGGCCCGCTCGATGTGACGTTACCGTAACGGGTTGCTCCCAAGAAGGTTGGGTTAACAGGTTGTGTCGGCTGGATTGAGCGGATTGTTTATTGTCCGGTTCAGTCGGTGACAGGGCCTGAGTGATCATCCTTTGGTCACTCCAGTTTCGTACGGCCTTCCGGGATAATTGATGTCAAAGTTCATGTCCGGAAAAAATCTGGGCAGTCGCATGATATTAAATACCATTACTCCTATGGAAAGTCTATCTACCCAGGACGAAAGCGGCCAACCGAAATGGATCGTCACTTTTCGGTCGACCAACTCATATTCCACCACCTTGAGTATGCCGACCATGTGTTGATACACACTCCTGGTTTTAGATGCAAACCTGAAATGATTGGGCGCCAGCCTTGGGGGTGCTCCCGCACGCGGGCTGAAAAAGGTAACATAAGCCTCATTGGATTTAATGGAAGTCAAGGCTTCTTCACGAGGCCTGCGGAAAAATATATGGATGTCCGGATCTGTCGAGTCCGCCAGGTGAAGTATGAGATCCATCTGGCTGTCAGCCTGGGCGCTTTGCTTTATTTCCGGAGCCCTCTTTCGAGCTACAAGCAATCCTGCGGCAAGGACTATTCCGGTGACGGTTGCCCACAGTTGAGTGCCGTGCGGTTTCATCCATGCAAGAAAAGTGAAGCAACTCAAAAATATGAGGAATATTATGAGCGTAATGAGACGGCTCGTGGAAAAATGTATGACTTCTTTTGTTCCCATGAAATAACGATAGATAATTAGAGACCCCATGTTGATGCAGAAGCTGGCGATCAACCCCAGGGCATACATATCTGCCAGGATAGTTTGACTTCCCTGGGTGATAAGGATGATAAGAGAGAAGAAAAGCGCATTGGAAAGATGGATGCGATAAAGGGACTGGCTGCGGTTGGTAGCAATAAGCCAGTGAAAACCGTATCGTTCAGCCACCCGCTCCAGTAGCTCACTGGAGGCCACGAAGGCCGTGTTGACAGCCATGGTCAGAGTGAGACTTGCCAACACCGCGACAGATATTCCGAAGGGAACGCCGTTTATCAGCGTTGCGTAATGGGTGATCAAGTCGCCTTCGTGGCTCGCGAAATCTATTGGAGCGGTCAAGGCCAGTGCAGCCACAATTGGAGTCACGATTCCGACACTTAAGGCCAGGAAAATGTAGGCTTTCCCTATTTCCCTCCACGTTTTGACCAATCCAGCAGTCTGTAATACCGATTCGACGCCTGAGTACGCGAGAACGCAACTGGCTACCGAAGCAATGAAAATCCCATAGCTCTGGAACCAGGAGCCTGTCGTAAGGTCCTTGGCTACATTGTCAAAAGAATCCTTGAAGCGTATCAGGGAATAGTCGTCCAGGGCAAGAAAACCTGAAGCGATCAAATTCATGAATACAAACGCGGCAAGAATAAAAATCGTGAAAGTGAATCGAGCGTTTTCCTTTATTCCCAGGATGTTCAAACCGGCTATAGACCAGACAATAAGCATGGCCATTATCATTTTTGAGTACTGCGGCACACTAAAAAAGGAAATGGCGTTCTCAACGGCACTGACCGCAGAAATACAGGCTGTGAGAATGTAATCAACCATGATTGAGGCAACAGCCACAAACGACACCACCGGTCCCAAGACCAGGTAGGAAAATGAGTATACTCCACCGCCAAAGACCCCGTGATGTTCCAGAATTTCCGCTATTTCGACGAGCCGCGTAGTCATGTAATGGATGAACACCGCGGTGAAGGCAATGAACATTATGGCGCTTGGACCGATGAAACGGAAAGCTTCAGCCGGCGCATAGAAAACCGACGTCAGTTCATCCATGAGGGTTATTACGGCTACTGAAAGCCAGGTCAGCCAAAACCGCCCGTTCATGTAATAGGTCAACAAGCCGGGCTTTCGCAGCAGAACAAAGAAGAGGCCCAGCAGGCCCACATTTATCACTATCAGAATCGCTGTTTTCAATTACTGCCGTTTCGCTTTCAAAGAAGTGAGCATCACGCCATTACTTGCCGACGGCAATTTCTTTGTCGAGCAGTTTCTTGATGAGTCTCTGGACTGCCGGAGACGTAAGGATAATGGACTGCATGAACACGAGGTCGCCAAAAATGCCCATCAAGACGGCAGACGAGACTAATATGCCAAAATAGACCGCAGCCTGAAATGGGGTTACCAGGAGCGCCAAGAAACCTAATAGAGTGACAATAGACCACGAGGCCATGGGTTTCGCCGCGAGGGAGTACGCCCGGAACACACAGTCTTGAACTCCCAGTTTAGGATTTAACTTTATCTCTCTTTTTAACTGCGCCACAAAGTGGATCGTGTTGTCCACGGCAAGGCCGATGGAAACAGTAGCCGCAAAAACCGTGACGCCGTCCAGTGGAATTCCGAAATAGCCCATGATGCCGAAAACGGCTGCCACAGGTGGTATGTTGGGAACCAGGCTTATCAGACCAAACAACGGAGTGCCCATTTGAATCATCATTAATAGTGTGATGATGCCGATGGCGATAAACAGCGAATAAATCTCAGATCTTACCAGTTCCTCGCCCTGAGCGGCGACCACCACCGGCTCTCCTGTGACGGTAACTTTGGCGGTTCCTGCGACGACTAATTCGGCGCCGGAACGGATTTGCTCAATGGTGTCAACGATAGCTACTGAAGGGGAATTCTTTATGCGGACCGAAATACGCAGCGTCTTAAAGGCGTCATCCAGGTGGCTCCTGATCATCTTTTTTCCGTCAGGATTGAGACCGGTAACAAGAAGTAGCTGCGAAATACCACCCGGACCGTCCAAGAGATCCTTGCGGTCTGTTTGGCCTCCCTCTGCCATGCTGTACATGTATTCCAAGAAATGAAGGAAAGAATCTGTTGTTACCACCTCTGGGTTCTTTCTCAGAAGGTGCTCCACTTCTCTGACTTTTTTCCATACATCCGGCTTTCTGAAAGCGTTGTCCTGTGCTTCCAACACCAATTGCACAGAGTGAACGCTGGAAAGATTTGCCTCTACAAATCCGATGTCTCTGACTTCCGGGCTTGATTGTCCCAACTGACGGAAGATCTGTGGGTCAGTCTTGATTAGTGGGGCACCGGCCAACAAAATCCCTGCAGCAGAAAATCCCATCACTACATAGAGCTTGTGATGCTTGGAGATAGAGTCTTTGACCTTTTCAAGTGCACGAGAGAGCAGGTCCCCGGATACCTCTTCCTGGGTTTTCAGTTCCAGGGATTTCATGGCAATGAGAACCGCGGGCGTCAGAATCATGGCGAGCCAGAACGAGATTGTTATACCCAGCGACATGACCAAACCGAGTTGGAATACCATGGGGATAGACGTGACCATGCAAGACCCAAACCCTACTGCGGTAGTCGCGGCAGAGATAAGACAGGGGCGTGCCAGGTAGCGCACCGTTTCTCTCACAGCCTCTACTCTATCTCCAACGATCTGAAAGAATTGGTTGAATCGAGCCACCATGTGAATGACAATTTCCAGACTCGTAATCAGAATGAGTCCAAAAGACAGACTGGTCGAAGCGTTCAGCGGGATACCCATGATGACCATCAATCCGAGCACCCATAAAACACAAATTCCAAGGATGAGCATGGTAACCGCAGTCACTTTGGCGCTCTTGAAAATGTAGATAGTGACGACCGTACAAATAAGGGTACAAAGGATACCGAAAATCAGGGCGGTCTTTATACTATAATCGAGGATTGCCTGACGGAGGAGCGCCATGCCTATGATTCTGCTTTCCGAACCTTCGGGACCGTACTTCTTAATCAAGCCGTCTATTGTTGTGACTAACTGTTTAATTGCTGCGGTATCGAATTTCCATTGGTCGTGGATTCGGACCAACAGGCCGACTGTCCGGAAGTCGGGAGACAGCAGAAGATCCATTATAGGTAAGGCCTTGCGGATCCTGTCTATGTCGGACTGTTCAGGAAAGGTCGGCTTTCCGTCGTCAATACGTACCAACTGGTAATTTCCGAATGTGTCCCCTTTTTTTTGAAAAAACTTAAGGTTAGTAATACTGACTACCTGGTCCACTTTATCGAGTTTTGAAATTTCATTGGTCATGGAGGTGAGGGCGGCTAGAAAGTCTTGATCGGTCGCGCCGTTCTTGGTCTTAATGGCCACAATAATGAATTCTTCGTCTTCGAAAACGCCAAGAAACTTTTCATATTCGAAATAGGCCGGCGAGGTTGTAACAAGAACAGATTTCAGGGACGGATCCATTTCAAGTCGTGGGACAAAGGTGGAAAGAATAACTGTGACTACCGCGACCAGAACCACCAGGGGGCGACGGTAGTCAACCAAGAAATCTGATGCTCTCCTAGTCTTAGCAGAGGGGTCTTCAATGGCCGGCATGGGTTTGATCCTCCTGGTCTGTGGACCGGAAATGCTGAGAACGATTTAAACCGTGTCGATTTCCAACAATTGACACAGCCAACACAAACGCTTGCTTGATCACGGGCTTGGCTGCCCTTGACTATCATACTGACGAGGTCGAACCGGTATCAATTTTTTTACGAACAAGAGACCCTCTGATTCGTAACAACTGTTTCGTATGAATTGACGAGTTGTTCAAGAACTTAAATCAACCCCATACCCTTTAGGACGGACAGCATCACCGCCGCGGCCATAACCGAACCAATCTGGCCGCCGGTGTTTGCACCCATAGCATGCATCAACAAGTAATTCCCCTTGTCGTATTTCTGACCTTGAACCTGCACTACTCGAGCGGCCATGGGGTAGGCCGATATTCCGGCTGCCCCAATGAGAGGATTGATTTTGCCGCCGGACAAAAAACACATCAGTTTCCCGAGCAGAACTCCGGCAGCAGTGTCCACACATATAGCCACGAAACCCAGACCAAAAATAACCAGCGTGGTTGGTTTGAGAAAAACGTGACCCTCCATTGTTCCGCCAATTGCCAGTCCAAGGAATAGCGTGACTATGTTTGCAATTTCATTTTCAGACGCACCGGTTAACCGTGATACCACACCGCTCTCCTTCATGAAATTTCCCAGCATAACCGTTCCCATCAGGGGCAGTCCTTTAGGGGCAATGAGGCCGGTAATCAAAGTGACGGCAACGGGAAAGAGCAGGCGAGTTTTTGCTGAAACTGTTGCCTGCCTCGGGATGCTCATTCTAACCGCCCGTTCTTTACTACTGGTCAAAGCGTGCATTATGGGAGGCTGTAATATCGGCACCAAAGACATGTAAGAATATGCCGCCACCGAAACCGGCCCAAGAAGGTGGGGTGCGTACTGGGAGGTGACGTAAATCGCTGTTGGACCGTCACAGGCTCCGATTATACCTATGCAGACAGCTTCCAGTTCGGTGAAGCCAACTGCCAGAGCCAGTAGGAGGGTCATGAAAATGCCGAATTGGCCTGCGGCTCCGAACAAAAGTATCTTGGGGTTTTCGAGGAGAGGCGTAAAATCAGTCATTGCGCCGATTCCCACGAAAATCAACAGGGGAAAAATCTCCGTGGCAATTCCCACGTCATAAAAGAATTTCAGCAACCCGCCCTTATCCATTACGTCACTGAGGGGAATATTCACAAGCAGGCAGCCAAATCCTATGGGAAGGAGGAGAAGAGGCTCCACGCCTTTCTTGATGGCAAGATATAACAAAACACCAGCAACGATCAGCATCACGACATTAGGTAGACCCTGTGTAAAAAGAAACTGGACTCCGTATGTGAGACCCGACAAACCTGAAACTAAGCTTTGGATCATTTTATTGCCTCGTGGAGATCATAGCGAATCGGAATTGTTTGAGACCGGGAAAACTTTCTTAAAAACGGTGGTCAATAAAATGAGCAGACCAAGAGTAAGAAAGGTTCCCCCTGTGCCTACAATCAGCATGATGATACCGAACGTCCATTTGTCCATGATTAACTCCTGCTGAATCTCAATATCAAAAAAGCATGACGAGAAAAACAACGTTACGTCAAGTAACTATTATCATGGTGGAAAACTGACTCCTTGCGAAAAACAAATGTTGAGACAAGTGATTCGATGATCGATGATAGACTTACTCGGTCTCATCCGTCAATGTGACGATCTTCTGTTCTTTTTTTCTCTTTTTTTCAAAGAGAACAAGGACCTGAATACCTACCTCGTAAAATAGCAGCATGGGTATGGCCATCAGCGTTTGATTTATGACGTCGGGAGTGGGGGTGAGTATAGCTGCTATGATGAAGGCCAGGACGATGAAATAACGACGACTTCTCTTGAGAAACTTGCTGTCAAAAATGCCCAGAAGTCCCAGGAACACGATTACGATAGGAGTCTCGAAGACCGCACCAAAGGCCAGCATCAAAAGCATCACTAAAGACACGTAATCTTTCATAGAGATCATGGGCTTCAGTTCTGCCGTCTGATATCCGAGAAAGAACTGGAAAGCAGCAGGAAAAACCAGGAAATAGGCGAAAGCTGCTCCGGCATAGAAGAGCAAAGTAGCGGTAACTATGAACGGAAGGGCCAACCGCCTCTCACGCTGCAACAAGCCGGGATAGACGAAAAGCCACAATTGATACAGAATATAAGGCAGGGCGATGAAAATACCCGTAATGAAAGCCACTTTCATGTAAACGAAAAAGGGATCCGGAAGACCTGTGAAGACAAGTGTCGAATCTTTGGGAAGCAGCTTTGTTATGGGGGCTGCGAGCAGTCTGAACACACGTTCGCCAAAGGCGATACAAATCCCAAAACCTATCACTACTGCAATAACTGCTCGGATCAGCCTGGAACGTAATTCTTCCAGATGTTCAAGAAAAGACATCTTGCCCTGGTCTTTAGTCACTGTGTTGTGTTCCTCCAAAGAATTCAGCGTCAACTACCCGTTCTTTTTGTGATCCCTCACAGTAAAAGACCTGCTTGCATCCAATAGTTGACGGATTATGCAGAAAACCAACGCAGAACCATCTTACGCAGAACCATCAGTGTACGACCTTCCTGGTCAAGGCCTCGAGCCTCCCAGATCAGCCCCTCGTCATTCATTTCTCTCATTCGGCCTTCAACCGTGATGGTTTCGCCGCTGACACAGGGACGGGAAAAGACTATCTCCCCGATCTGGTGGGGTATCATAACCC
>CAINUH010000247.1 GCA_903853735.1 uncultured Desulfomonile sp.
GACGAACTCAGCTTGCCAAATTAGCTGGGGAAGCAATTCGAAAAGATAAACGCATAAATATCCGAATTTCGAGTCGTGACTTGGAAGCGTTGCAACGTCGAGCAATAGAAGAAGGCTTACCTTACCAGTCGCTTGTATCCAGCGTACTGCATAAATATGTTTCTGGTAGTTTTAAAGATATTTCAGTGAACAAAGCATTGCAGCGAACAAGCCGATAGATCTCGTACACTTCGACCCTGTTGTTTTCATTCCATAAGAAGAGTTAACTGCCCAACACTTAGAAGACCCCTGGTTGTCAACAGACAATAGTATCCGGGAGAGATGAAATCATCACTCTACAGCTGGCACGGTCCAGCCATTTACCCTGAGACATCCGTCCTGACTTAGGTTTCATATTCGGCGACAGAGGGACTCTGCACCAAACACTTATAGAGGATCAACCACCTTGCCGGTAAGAACGAAGCCGGCAAAAGCAACGAGCGAATAGGTTTTCGGGCGAGAATGGGCCAATCTCTTGCTCGTCGGAGCCCGGACACCTGTTCGCGGACTCGCCAGGAACAAGTGCTGGGTGGTTGCGGAACGCTACTGCTTTCCGCGTCCTAGAAACAATTGCGTACCCTCGTGCCGTCCCATTCAAAGCAACGTGGTCATGCGGATGCATTGCCGTAGTTAGTGCCGGGTTCGGGTGAGGAGCAGAACCATATCAAAGAGTAGCTGATACAGGAGCGGGACGGACGGCGAATCAAGACAACTGGCTGCATGGATGGCATGGCATTACCTATCATGCTGGTCGCATACGGGGCATTCCCCGGCAGGTCATGCGAATATGCTCGGCAAAAGTTGCTCCAGTTAGAAGTCGGGCTCATCCGTCCCCTCCAGATCACTCAGTAAGGAATTTGGCCATATTGAATGCCTCACGGTTTTTGAGCATGAAATAGACGGCCCGACCCAATTTGTGAGCCAGGATGGAAAGGGCCTTGCCCTTGCCGTGTTTATTGGTCAGCTTGCTGTACAATTGCTTTCCAGGTTCGTTGCTCTTGAGGAAGAGCTGAGCTGCTTGTGAGAAGGCCCAGCGGAGATGGGCGTTACCGATCTTTTTGCCGGATGTGCCGTATTTCTTGCCGTTGGACTCTTTCGGGCATTTGACCAGACGGCAATAGGAAGCGAAATCCTGGACACGCGGAAAGCGGTTGATGTCCTCGATCTCGTAGAGCAGATCCAGGGCGATGATCCGACCTACTCCCGGAATAGTTTTGAGCAGGGCATAAGCGGTCGGGTCATGTTCTTTGGCATTGTTGATGATGTCTTTCTCGAGCACCTCCAGTACCCGGTCATAAGCATCGATCATCTCCAGGTTGGCGGCTATGGACAACTTGACCGCAGGATCGTCAAACCGGTCCAACAGCCCTTCCCGGTTCTGCGGGTTAGCAATTCTACCCAAAGGGATCTGCAGGTTGTATTGGCTGGCGGTATTCTGGGTATGGGCAAAGAGTTCGGCCCGTTTCCGCATGAGGTGATTTCTTCGCCGCATCAGATCCCGGGTCGCCCGCATGTGCTGAGGGTAGACATAGGCCATGGGGATCAGGCCTCCTCGCAGCAATGCCGCAATTTTATGGGAGTCGATCTTATCGTTCTTGCTTTTGCCGCCATGGATGGCCCGCATGTAGAGGGCATGACCGAGGATAAAAGGAATGTTCTCCTTGCAACAGAGATCGGCCAGCCAGTACCAGGAAAACATGCATTCCGCACTGATAGCAACGTCTTCCCGGTAGGGACGGATGGCTTGCAAAAAGGTGTCCGGCTCGGTTTTGATGTTGCGATGCAGCAGTATCTCTCCCTCCTGGTTGAGAATACACAGGTACATTTTGTTAGTGTGCAGGTCGATTCCACAGTAATGTTTGTGCTGTTCGGTGTAAAATCGCATGAGAAGACCTCCTTTGCATTTGATGTGCTCTTCCTCCCATTATAACGGCAGCGGGCCGCTGGGAGCTAAGAGGGTCTTCTCTATTATCAAGTCAATAAACCTGACCGGAAATAGCCGCGTTATTAAAAGGTGGGCAGTCCCTCGGCCGGCAGGTTATTTCACCGGTGGGTTTCCGCTCCGGGGTGATGCCATTATTATTTTTGCGGTCTCTCGTGGCAAGTACATGCGAATCATCGAGAATCACCCCTTGTCGAGGCCTGTATTTACTGGGGTTCGCAACGTATCCATGGAAAGGTA
>CAINUH010000248.1 GCA_903853735.1 uncultured Desulfomonile sp.
ATTGTAGCTATCATCGACAACTTCGGTAGCGTGCCGAGTTTTCTGTAAAATTTCTGGCCCCGTATCCACACTCACTTACTCCTCTATCATAGATAAATACTTTCTACCCGTCAGCCATTCCTCGTTGATATCCATGAGGATGGTAACGCCAAGCCTAAGAAGCGCTCCATCATTTGGGAATGCACCGACTACTCTACTTCTCCTCTTGAGTTCCTTGTTGATCCTTTCCAGCCCGTTGGTGGTTCTAATCTTCTTCCAATGCTCTCTTGGGAACGCCCGGTGGTTCCAGATGTCCTGACTAAACCGATCAATGGTATCAGCCGACTTTGAATATCTCTTCTGGATGAGTTCAGCAGATAATTCTGCCATCTTAGATTGATCTTCGAATCCTTGTCTGAGTTTCTCTGCTACCACTTCTTTGTCCTTATTTGGAATATTATTCAGCACTGCGCGGCTGAAATGAACCTGGCACATTTGCCAGGTTGCACCCAAGAACCTTGACGAAACGGCGCTTTGTATTCCTTTGTGGCCATCTGAAACAACCAGCTTAACATCTTTCAAACCGCGATCAATTAGCTCATCAAATAATCCGGACCAGAATCCTTCACTCTCACTGTCCGTAATCTTGGCACCAAGGATCTCGCGATATCCATCATCACGAATTCCCGTGACGATAAGAAAAGCCTTGGTAACATATTTACCACTATCACGGACTTTGAAGTAGCTTGCATCAACATAAATGTACGGTATCGGTCGCTCGATAGGTCTCTTAAGAAATTCCTCAACCTTTTCGTCCAGCTCCTTGGCTATCCGGGACACAGTAGAGGCGGAAAGACGCTCAACGCCTAAGTGAGCTACTATCTCTCGGATTCTTCTTGTTGAAACGCCTTGTAGATATGACTCTGCTATCGCATTTGTCAAAGCTAACTCCACGCGAGAATATTTATCGAAAATACAGGATTTAAATGAACGATCTCTAAACTGCGGTTTCTTTAAAATCAGTTCACCAACGCGCGTCTTGAGAGACCGCTCCTTATAGCCATTCCGTTGAGTTGTTCGCGCTTCATTTCGTTCGTAGGGCTCAGCGCCGGATTGCTGTATTGCTTCCAATTGCATAACCAGGTTCAAGAACCAGGTCAATAGCTTCTTTAATCCGTCATCTTGATCGATAAGATAATCTTCTATCAGTTCAAATATCTCCATGGCTCTGTATCCTCCTTCTTTCCAAAGATATATTGGGTACAGGGCCTTAATATCATTTTACAGAAAAGAAAGTACACTACCCATCCATACCCGCAAAAAAGAGATCGCGAACCTCGGGCAACCCCCGGCGGCCTACCCAGAATTCCTGAAAGTGCATCACTCCTTCCGGGGTGGAAACGATCGTAGAAACAATGTCGTCCGTCATGGGAACGACCCGCTGCTTCACACCCAGAGATTCGGCCAGGGCCTGCGATGCATGGCTGAGTTTGACCCCCCGGCGAAGCAGCTCGGAGCGAAAGATATGAACGGCTCGATCTCGATCACCCACCTGCAGCTTCTCTTTGATGCCCATCGCGATCAAGGCGTCATGGGTGAGGGTCTTGTCGCCCTTTATACCCCACATTTTCTTCTCATCGATCATATCAGCCAGGGTGTAAAGCACTGAATCGATGTCAGGGGAGATGTAGTTCCCGGAAATCCAGAGGTCCTCAGCCGTGTTCACCACCACCGAGAGCTCCTCAGGCTGCAAAAGCTCCTTCAGGCCCAGGAGGAGCTTGGGTGTGCCCGTGCCGCCGCTCAAAACCAGCATTTTGAATCCTACAGATTAACCGTCACTCTTGATATCCACGATAATCATGCCCGTCTTGAGATGAGCCGCATCTTCATCAGGAAGTGTCGATTTCACGGCTTTTTCATAGTCAATTGCGCTGTTTCCCAGAGGGTCCTCGAGAATGAGGGTCAGAGGAAACCGGCCGGCTTTGGCAAGGTTGATCTTCTCCAGGATCTCTTCGCCCTTACTGATGCTTTCCGGGCTTTCCGCCTCGCGAGCCGAACGCGTGGCAAAGCCCACCACGCCCAGGATCCGGTCAAGGACGCCCTCTACATTGGATATGTACGACTCCGAGGAAAACCCTGGCTCGATGTCCACGCCCAGCTCCGGGATGCGAAGCGTGCCACTGGAAGAACGAATCACTCTTGCATCCAGATCTTCCATGCTCGTTACCGGCAGAGTGAAGCGCACCGGCTCCTTTTGCGTTAAGAGAATGGTATCACTGTGTCTAAAGCCGCAGTCACAGACCCCGGCAATGACCATGGTCTCTCCAAAATGAGGTATTTCCACCGTCTC
>CAINUH010000249.1 GCA_903853735.1 uncultured Desulfomonile sp.
ATCATACCTCAAATATCGCAGGCGCAATACTATGGTGGTCATTATCGGCGTTCCTATAGACATGACAACAATGCATCGAATGCATACTTGGCGTTTTCAGCTGCCGCATTCGCTCTGACCTTGGGCACAGGTTACGCGGGACGCGGCTACTATTACGGTCCGCCGAATTCTCCCTATTACTACCAACGCCCTGGAGTCATGTATTATGCCACCCGGGAAGCCGTCCCCAGTCAGTATTATAGCCACTCCAGTTACGGGGGCAATTCCATGGGTGCCTCCGTCCAAAGAGCGCTCGCCCGCAATGGCTACTACCACGGCTATATCGACGGACAAATTGGACCGCAATCACGTCATGCTATCGCGAGCTACCAACAAAGCCAGGGACTGCGCGTGACCGGAAACATCAACCAGAGCCTGCTCCGTTCACTGGGTCTTTGATCAATACTGCTTACCACAGAGCTTGCCGAACGGGCGCGAGACTCTTCCTCGTCCCATCAACAATCATCAATCATCAGTCGAGCGCAGCGGAACCGGAGCGCAGCGGAGATAGCCAAAGGCAAATATCCGAGCAAACACCTCTTCATGCCCAACGAGGCAAACAGACTGCCGCGGGCTGCCCGTAGGGTGAGGCCGGGGGACCTCACCCTACTTTTCCCCTCTCTTCCTCATGTCCTGCCTTCCTAATTCAAAACCTCTTCAACTTCTAACCCGAAATCCCTCTTCCTCAGCGCCTCCGCGTTTCAACCCTTCTCCCTCTTCTTTCGTGCCCATTTCGTGCCTTTCGTGGTTCTCCCACTCTTCTCAATATTCAATTAGCCCCTTTCCATTCCATGAAAATCCTGCTCATTCTTACCATACTGCTCATCATCCTGGGCAAGGCATTCTGCACCTATCATGGCATCCCCTTCGCCGAGCGCTTGGATGACAGTAACTACACCGTGGTGGAGTCCGGCAACAACCAGCACATGCCCACGCTGCCGGTCATCGCGTCAGTCGCATTGGTCAGCGTGGGCATGCTGATGGGCTCCAACGTGAAAAAGGGATGACTTTGGCGTGGGGCCGCGTTCATGGATCGTGATACCCGCATGGTATTCTTGATTCGACACTTGAGGATGCCGGAGCATTGTGATGAACAGCTTCTGCATTCATCCTTATGAACACTCTGTTACTCCTGGTTTTTTCAAATGTCTTCATGACCTTCGCGTGGTATGGCCACTTGCAATACGGACACTCTTGGCCGATCTGGAAGGCCATCCTCGTTTCCTGGGGGATCGCGTTGATTGAATACTGCCTTGCGGTCCCGGCGAATCGCCTCGGATACGGCCAGTTTTCGGGATTCCAACTCAAGATAATCCAGGAAATAATCACCATACTGGTGTTCATAGTGTTCGCGGTCACGTTCCTTAAGGAAAAAATCGCATGGAATTATGTGGTGGCTTTCGTGTTTCTTGGAGTGGCCGCATTTTTCGCATTTGCCTTCAAGGCCCCCGCACCGGCGGTCGGATTGGAGCAGGGGAGCATCCCGGCGCTGTTGACTAACGAATTTCAACCAGGTGATGAGAGCCCCTGATCTCCCGGATGGCCAGGCGCGGAAGCGCCGGGTCCAAGGCGTGATGATGGATTGCATATTAAAGATTGATCCGTCCGATCCGTCCGATTCTTCTCTTCCCCCATAAAAACCTCTTCTTTCGTGCCCTTTAGTGCCTTTCGTGGTTCATCCCTCTTCTCAGTGGTTAATCTCTTCCCGCTCCAATCCTCCCGTATCGCCTCGTTCAGCGCCGCCATCCACCGTTCCCACCCGCGGTTCCAATTCTCTTTCTAGCACTAGAACCCGCGCTGCGCTGGGTGTGGATTGAAGATTAAGTTCCGGTAGCGACGAACCACTGTGAGGCACGCAAACTAACCACTGAAACACTGAGCGCCGCTGAGAGAACTGATTTTTCCGGATTCTCAGTGGAATCAGTGGTGCTCAGTGCCTCAGTGGTAAAACTGCCCGATTTCACGGAAGGACGCCCATTGAATGTCAAAGTCTTACAAATGACTTACTCGGGAGAGGAAGAGGGAAGAGAACCACGGATGGACGCGGATGAACACGGATAAGAAAAGAACGCGGAGCGA
>CAINUH010000250.1 GCA_903853735.1 uncultured Desulfomonile sp.
ATAAATGGGTGCAGGTTCGTCAACTCACGACATTGGGACATTAGTAGGCCGTGAATGATCAATATGAAAAACATTCAAAAGTGAATCGATATGTTAGAAGTTTCTAACTTGATGGTCTTTTACGAAAATGCCCTTGCCGTCAACGATTTCAGCATGCGGGTGGAGGCAGGCACAATAGTCGCGGTAATCGGATCGAACAGTGCCGGCAAGACCACCTTGATGAACACCATTTCCGGCCTGATCATCGACACACAGATAAAAGAGCAGCGTAAGGGAGGGGAACGGATCACCCTTTATGGGACGGTAAAGTTGGATGGAGAGGACATCACAAACCTGTATCCGAGTGAAAGAGTCAAGAAAGGCATGGTTCTGTGCCGCGAGCGACATCCCATCTTCCCTGAATCGGATCTCTTGGAGAATCTCAAAATTGCCGGTTATTTAAAGAAGAAGTCAGATGTTCGAGAGATGATAAATTACGTGTTCGAATTGTTTCCAACTCTAGTGAAACTCAGGAGCAGAAAAGCAGGGTTTCTTAGCGGTGGGGAACAGCAGATGCTGACGATAAGTATGGCATTGATTCTCAAACCTCGCCTGCTTCTTCTGGATGAACCGTTGCTCGGATTGAGTCCTCTAATGCAGAATTCCCTACTGGAGGCAATAAAGAAAATACGAAATGAAACAGCTCTGACAATAGTAATGACAGAGCAGTTCGCACGACCCATACTGCCCATGATAGATCATGGATATATCATCGAGAACGGCATGCTTACTATGGAAGGCCCTGGATTGGAACTTATGAACAATCCTGAAGTTAGAACTGCCTATTTCGGAGTCTAACTCGCGGATATGAGTCGCAGTAGATTTTCAATCTTTTCCTAGTGACACTGCCGCCGTTCAAGGCACTTTTTTGGGTAGGACTTATTACGAATGTCACCTCTTGAGCACTTCAATATTTTTCAGGCGTTCAGGGCAACTGCCCTCAAGCACCCTGACAAGACAGCGGTTTACTTTCTGGGAACTAAATATTCCTACAACGATGTCTTGAAATTGTCCGACAGGTTTGCAGCCTCTTTATTTGCTTTGGGGCTTAAGGCCGGCGATCGGATCGTCATGTACATCCCTAATTCAATACAATTTGTGATTTCGTGGCTAGGCATCCAGAGGCTAGGAGCGCTTGCAGTTCCCATTACCCCTATTTACACCTCCTTTGATCTCAATTACGTCGCCAGTGACACTGGAGCAAAAGCTATTATTTGTTCCGATCGGAACTACGGGTATGTGAAACAGGCCATGTCCGGTACAGCGGTCGAGCGAATAGTGGTGACAAACCTGGCTGATCTGCTCCCGCTTTGGAAGAGAGTTTTCGGATTTCTCGCAGATAAAATCCCGTCAGGCAAGGTTGATAAAGCTCAATATAGTAGTTTTTTCAGGAACTTGATTTCGTCTTCATTGCCGTCAGCCCCTGTGCCAACCGCAGGCGGTGACGATATCGCCGAGATTCTGTACACTGGCGGAACTACCAAGCATCCAAAGGGTGTTCCAATAAATCACGGTTTATTTCTCATTTCCTCCGACGAGCAACTTGGAGTTCGAGACCATCTTTTCCCCAAGGAAAATGACGTTATCCTTGGAGGTGCTCCCCTATTCCATATTTTAGGGCAAACATGCAGCCTGGCTACTCTTGTAGTTGGAGGCGGCACGTTGATCCTTCACCCGAGAGTCAATTTGGATGCTGTGTTTGATTCGATACAGTCTATGAGAGCCACGTCTCTGATCGCGGTGCCCGCCTTCTATCGCATGATTTTGGAGCACGACAGAGTGGATCAATATAGCCTTTCGTCCCTGAAATACTGCTTTTCCGCCGGAGATGTACTCCCTGTTGAGGTAGCAAGACGTTGGAAAAACCGCTTCAAGTTAGACATTTATCAAGGGTATGGCGCCACAGAAACCTGTGGTGGGATTGCCATGAGCCCTACTGACAGGGAAAACCCTCCCCTTAGTATGGGCCTGACTGTTCCCAGCAAATATATAATGATTGCTAACCCGAACTCGACCGAACCGGTAAAAAGCGGCGAACCCGGTGAACTACTGGTGTCGTCAGAACGAATGGTGAGAGCATATCTTAATAAACCTGAGGAGACTGAGAATTCCTTCGTGGAAATTGGCGGGCGTCTGTGGTACCGAACCGCGGACATTGTGCGCCAGGACGAAAACGGTTTCCTGTATTTTGTAGATCGTACGGTAGACACAATCAAGCACAAAGGATACCGAATTTCAGCGTCAGAAATAGAGGCTGTGCTCCAGGAACATCCAGCGGTCATCGAATCTTGCGTGGTCGGAATTCCGGATCCCAAAGTCGGCGAGAGGATCAAGGCGTTCGTCGTGCTCAAGAAAGACATAAAGGGGATAACCGGTTATGAACTTACCAAGTGGTGCAGGGACAAGCTTGTTGCCTACAAAATACCCCAATACATAGAATTCCGGGATATGCTTCCCAAATCCAAGGTGGGGAAACTGCTACGGAGAGAAATCAGGAGCGAAGAGAAAAAAAGGTTGGAAACTTAGGCTCTAAGGGTCCGGATGATTGTTGCCCAGAGGGTTCCATCGTCAGACGTATTGATAATCAGATTGAAACACTCCAGAAATCTTTGTCTACCTCAGCAAACAACAAGTTTCCGATAATTCCGCCAGGGGACGGCGGATTTTTTGTGAAGTTCTTTGCAGTATGGGTGCTGATCGCTGTTATGGTCAGTGGTTGCGCCAAACAAGTCGTGCGTAATGCCGTCCCTTTCGAGTTTGACAAAGTTTTTTCCGGAGTGTTTTCGACTCCGCAGGAGGATTGGAAGGAAAAGGGACTGGGGCTTGCCAAAGAGGGCAATTATGACGAGGCTATGGAGGCCTTCAAGAATCATGTGTTAGAAAATCCGGAGAGTTTCTTCGGATTTAATGCTTTGGCCGTGTGTTACAAAAATGTCGGTGACAGTTCCATGGCGATGAAAAACTATGAACGGGCGCTCGAATTTGCCTCTTCCAATGAGGATAGGGCAAAAATTCTCGCCAACATAGGGAACCTCTACTCAGCAGCCAAGAAATATCAGGTAGCATTGGGTTTTTATAAGGAGGCTTATCAAGAATTCGGCAAAAACCCGCTTTACCTCATTCTTATCGCCCGAACATTTCTGTTTCTTGACGAATATCCCAGGGCGCGCAAGGTATTGGGAGCTGCGGAGGATGTTCAGAAGGATCTTGACAAATATGAGAAAGATGATGACCGGGGTCTGGGATATTACTTGATGGCTCAATCTTACGTGGCGCTCGACGAAGAGGTTAAGGTTTTCCAATATCTCGAAAAGGCGTTACGGGCTAATCCCGAAAAGTTTGTTCGTAAACTCAATCAAGACATCGTGGACGAACAGAGTCTCTTGTACACGATCAGAGATGACTCGCGACTGCGAAAGGCTTTGCAGCGCTATTCACACGGACCGTCCCCTCAAAGATTTCACAGTTGAAAAGAGCGTGGATCAAAAGAACTTCCGTGAGTAAGACACTTGAACGAACCACTACAATCCTTCGGACAAAATTTCTTTGGAAACCGCCCGTAACCCCCCAATGAAGTCTCTTTTCAAATCCTCTGGACATTTTTTTTAAGTGGTCATAATTCCATCAGGACAGTTTTATGAATGACTACTTCACCCCACGAGGAGATCCCTCTGTGTTGGATCCAGCTACGACAGAAAGTTTAGGCAAGCTTCTCGCCAATTCCGGTCACTTCTTTTGGGAGTTGGATAGAAATCGTAGGGTGTTGTTTGCCAACGATCGGATCAAGGCGGTTTTCGGGGATCCCTTGGGCCGGCCATGTTATAGCGTCCTCAACCCAAGTGACAACGATTGTCCCGACTGCGCTGTTCAAAAGATCCTTGAAGGGTCTGACCACGCAGTCATGGAGGGGAAGGTTCATGACCTAAAGGGCAATTCGATCTGGCTTCAGCACGTGGCTACTCCAATCAAGAATGACAAGGGGGAAGTCGTCGGGGCAAGAGAGCTACTTATCGATGTCACCCAACACAAGGTAAGAGAAGAATGGCTCGAAGATTCCGAGCGTCTGTATCGTAACCTCGTCGAGGAAGTTCCGGATATCATTTTTTCTCTCGATCAGAACGGCAAATTTGCCTTTGTGAACACTCAGGTGGAAAAGCTCCTGGGATATCCGGTTCAGGAGATCCTGGAAAAGCCTCTCAAGGACTACGTAGCCCCTGACGATAAGGAACGAATTGAAGATATATTCAAACTGGAACATGAAGCGATCTGGGATGAGGATTTGACAATCCTTGATTCTCAAAAGGTGAAGAAATTTGTGAGGATTCGTTGTAAAGCATCATTTGATAAAACAAACCAGGTTCTGGAATTCGATGGAGTGATGCGCGATAGAACCTTCCGAAAGTCTCTTGAAGAGGAATTGAAGTCATCGAAATCAGCGTTGATAGAAAAAATAAAGATAATAGACGACCTTTACGAACACATTGTTCAGTCCGGTAAATGCAAAGCCATTGAAGAACACACAGCAGAGGTGGCGCACGAACTGAGACAGCCCCTGGCGATCGTGGGTGGGTTTGCTCGCAGATTGGGGAGACAACTTGATTCGGAGGATCAGCCGGACCCCGAGAGGCAGAAGCAGTATGTCGGAATAATCATCACGGAAATTCAAAGGTTGGAAAAAATTCTGGACCGATTGATCGACTTCACCAAGCGGACGAGCATTTCTCGGAAGATAATCGATCCGAACGAATTAATTGAATATATTCTGGGAATTACCGAGGGACGCATGAAGGAGAAGCAGTTGCTGGTGGATATGAACCTCGGCTTGGAGATAGGAGATATCCCCGTGGATCCAGGTCGTTTCCAGCAGTTGGTGCTGAATCTTGTGTCGAATGCCATAGAAGCATCCCCAGTAGGCGGAGTCATCGAGTTGACCACAGGGGTCTCGATCCCTAGCGACAAGGCATTGAAAACAGGGCAGTTCGGATGCTCGGGTTTCTTTGAGATCAAAATGAGTAATAATGGTCCGGCGATTCCGCCCGAAGCCATCCAGAATGTTTTTAATCCATTTTTTACGACCAAACAGCAGGGAACCGGCTTGGGATTGACGGTCTGCAAGAAAATTGTGGAAGACCATTTCGGGTCGATATCCGTAAAATCAGATGAGAATGGAACCGTGTTCACCATCTGGCTACCCCTCACGGAAATTGACGCCCTGAGCAATGGTTCCTGTTTCCTACCTTCAATTTTGTCCGCGAGATCCTGACCTTTCCCATCGAAAGATGCGCACCGAAATTCACGTTCCCACGCAAGGAATTCAGTTCATTTACTAATTATCGAATTCCGTCGCTCCAAGAACACTCTGGCGAGGGGTGCAGGAACAATTCGCCTCGGGGTTTTTCTCCTCCCACTCTGCGCACACATCAGTAGAACGAGCCGGCCTCGATTCGATTATTGCCAGGTCATATTGGAGTGACAATCCAGCCAGAGGATGATTGCAGTCAATAACTATGGTGTCTTCTTTTACCTCTCGAATCATTACAGTATCTGGAGCCTCATCAGCCGAGCACACGAGTGGAATTTCCATTCCTGGAAACGGCATCAGTCCCTTGGGAAAATGAAAGTCCTCTTTACTCTTTTCGATCACCATTTCCTCATGGCGGACCCCGAAACACTCCTCAGGCGGAACGACAAATGAGAGCCTCTCCCCTTGCTCATGGCCCACCAGGCGCTTTTCTAGGCCGGGAATCACTTGACCATACCCGGTCACGAAATCCATAATCTCCGGCTCCCCTGAACCTTTGAGAAAAGGACCGTCCACCACTCTTACGCTGTATCTTATCTTCACATAGCATTTGGAGTCAGTAACCTGATTGGTCGGTGCTGCGCTATCGTTCATCTCATATCCTCCTTTTGAAACAGTTCTTGCATAGTCTTTCGCCGCGCACGCTCGGAATCCGGTCAAAAACCCTTTTACGGACAAAAGCATAGGCGAAGCTGTTACTTGTCGGAGCGGCATCCTTTGCTCTTATTGCCCTTGGACGATTCCTGTCTCCTTGTTGCCGACAATCATCTCATCCAGCATCTGACAAGATGTCCGGAAGGTTTCTTTTCGAGAACAGGCGGGTCTTTGCAAATCGAGCCTACTTCAGGGCAACGTTCCTGAAACGCGCATCCAAACGGAAGATGACGCAAGTCAGGAACCATGCCGGGTATTACGTGGAGTCGAGATTTTTTCCCGGAGCCGTCCCGGATTATTCTAGGAATAGATTTCAAGAGTCCCAGCGTGTAAGGATGCTCAGGAGATGAAAACAGGGCATTGGCCCTGGCTTCCTCAACTATCATACCCGCGTACATGACGGCCACTTTGTCTGCCATTTCTGCAACCACCCCAAGATCATGGGTGATGAGTATGATTCCAGTGCCTTGTCCGATCTTGATTTCGTTCATCAACTCGAGAATTTGTGCCTGTATGGTTACATCCAACGCAGTAGTCGGTTCATCGGCAAGCATGAGCTTCGGATCACATGCCAATGCCATTGCTATCACAACCCGTTGACGCATACCACCGCTCATCTGGTGAGGATAGTCCCTGGCTCTTTGTTCAGGCGAAGGAATTCCAACCTTTTTGAGCATCTCCACCGCTGCCCATGCTGCCTCAGACCTACTCATATTGCGATGAACTCGAAATACCTCTCCAATTTGGTCTTCAATCCTGAACACGGGATTTAAAGAAGTCATTGGCTCCTGAAATATCATGGAGATGGTATTGCCTCTAATTCGCCTCATTTGAGATTCATCCAAGCGCAGCAGGTCCACTCCTTCAAAATAAATCTGTCCCCCAGTAATCTGACCCGGCGGGGACGGAACAAGGCGCATAATAGAGAGGGCTGTCACGCTCTTGCCGCAACCTGATTCTCCGACGAGGCCCAGAGTCTCTCCCTCTTGCAAATCGAGATCTAATCCTGCAACCGCCTCTGCCATTCCGTCTTCTGAAGCAAAGACAGTCCGCAGACCAGTGATTTTAAGAAGCTGAGCAGTCATCTGAGCCTTTCAATATCTTGAGCGCAAAATGTCAAAGTCAGCTCGTCGGGATTTGATACGTTCACACACGTTTCAGATATCCAGGTGGGGAAGTAAGAAATAGGCGCCGAAGAATCCGCTTCCAAAACAAAATAAGGACACCAACAGTGCCATTACCAGAAAAGAACTTCGGGACAGGAAGGCATCGAAAGCTGAGCAAATCCAGATTCCTACAGCAATCAATAGGGACGGTGTCTGAACGTCGTACTCAATATTGTGGGTCACAAAGAGAGGAATAAAATACAGCCCTACGTTACACATGAACATAAGACCGGCAAAAATCCGACCACGCGCCATCTGGCCCAGCCC
>CAINUH010000251.1 GCA_903853735.1 uncultured Desulfomonile sp.
AGTGATTGACGACTTAATAGTCACTGAGCTTTCTTTCAGCTACTAGGCCGTACTGCGTTTGGGATGATCAACATGTCTGACTATCTCCAGATCGGTCTGACCGCTTGCTTTGTGGTCGCTGTATTTGTCTTGACTCGCTTCGTGGTGACTTGGCGATTGAGGCGGGCGGTCACGTCAATTCTTAATGATTTGGAGGCTCAGGGAGCAATAGACGAGGGTTCTGCGGCCGCCCTACCCTGCTCAAAACCGAACACTCTGCGGCTCGTTATTCGCGACTACCACTCCAGGGCTTTACAATATATGGTATCCGAAGGAGTTGTGGGACTCACCCCTTCCGGAAAGTATTACCTCAGAATTAGATCCGAATAGATGATTTGACCAATTAAGTCAGGAACTTCTTTGTGAGAAAGGTCGTCGCATGTTCGATTCTCTGCCTGATGACTCCAAGGGTATGACGGAATGGTTATGGGAGCAGTTTGAACCTTACTACGTCGAATTGATCAAAAGACACATTGACGACCCCGCTAACTTCTTAACCGACTGGACGCGATTGGACGAACTGATAGAAGAAACTTTTAGCCGGCTTCATGTGGCTACCACGGTGAACACGGCCGACCTGGAAGCTGAAAAGCGATACCACGGTTTTCTTGATTCGGTTTATTCGCGCGCTGAAGAAGCTGAGCAGAAGCTAAAAAACAAGTTCCTGGAGCACGCAAACGCACCTGCCGGTTTCGAGTTGCCAGTGCAGAAAATGCGTGCTGAGGCGGAACTGTTTCGTGAAGTCAACCTCCCTTTACTCGTTGATGAACGCAAACTTGAGAGCCGGTACGACAAGTTAATCGGGTCTCAAACGGTTCAGTGGGAAGGAAAAGAGGTCACGGTAGCACAGCTCAGGCCGTTTTATCAAAGCCCTGACCGTGTTGTGCGAGAACGTGCCTGGCGGGTCGCTGCCGAACGTCAAATGGAAGACAGGGATGCAATAAACACCCTTTGGGCTCAATTCCTGACGTTGAGGAGAAAGCTGGCAGCCAACACCGGCTTAGCCGATTACAGGTCTTTCAGATGGAAGCAACTTCTTCGATTTGACTACAGCCCGGATGATTGCATCCGCTTTCACGAAGCTATTGAGAAGGTTGTGGTTCCGGCGGCTGAGCTTATTTGCCAAAGACGCGCAAAAACTATGGGGCTGGAGACTTTGCGGCCCTGGGACCTTGACGTGGATCCACGGGGCAGACTACCTCTCGCGCCGTTCAAGGATGTCTCGGAACTCAAGACCAGGATTGCATCGGTTTTCCACCATGTGGATGCGGTATTGGGTGATTACTTTGACACCATGATCACCGAGGATTTGCTGGATCTGGATAACCGGAAAAATAAGGCGCCAGGCGGTTATTGCACGGAATTTGCCGCCGTGGGGCGGCCGTTTATTTTTATGAACGCGGTCGGTGTGCACGATGACGTCCAAACCATGCTACACGAAGCGGGCCATGCCTTCCACACCTTTGAGAAAAGCCGTCTTCCATATTATCACCAGCGGCACACGCCAATGGAATTCTGCGAGGTGGCATCCATGTCCATGGAACTGCTCGCTGCTCCTTTCCTGGAAACTCGCCTGGGCGGATTTTATTCGGCGCAAGATGCTATCCGGGCCCGCTCGGAACACCTGGAGCGCGGCATATTATTTTGGCCTTACATGGCAGTAGTAGACGCTTTTCAGCACTGGGTGTATGAGAATCCCGACGATGCGGCCGACCCGTCGCATTGCGACCGTCAGTGGATGAAAGTGTGGAATCGTTTCATACCCTGGATTGATTGGACCGGTCTGGAGGAAGAACTCATGACGGGGTGGCAAAGAAAGCTTCATATTCACACAGTTCCCTTCTACTACGTGGAATATGGCCTGGCCCAACTCGGAGCGGTACAAGTGTGGGCAAATTCTCTGAAGGATCCCTCTGGGGCCGTGTCGGCCTATAGACATGCCCTTTCGCTTGGCGGCACTGTTCCACTGGCTGACTTATACTCCGCAGCCGGAGCTAAATTCGCATTTGATGCAGAGGTGCTTGGGCAAGCGGTGTCTCTCATGGAACATACTGTTGAGGATTTGCGGTAATACTTCTTTGAAGGCGGAACAGTATCCAAATGACGGCGGTTGTCGTGGCGACCCCAGAAAAAGCAAAGGGCCGATCTGTCTCGGCCCTCGCTTGCGCTGCGCGTTACTACTATTCTAATGAAGTTATCAGGCTACCAGCGTGACGGCCTGGCATCCCGTCTTCCTGCATCTCTCTTGGGGCGTGCTTCGTTCACTTTGAGGCTTCGTCCTTTGAAATCCTTCGAGTCTAGTTCCTGGATAGCGCGAAGCCCTTCTTCACGTTCGGCCATCTCAACAAAACCGAATCCTCGGGAGCGGCCCGTAAACTGGTCGGATATGATCTTCGCAGTGTCTACACGTCCGTATCCCTCGAACAGTTCTTTAAGGTTGTCCTCGTTTGCGTCGAAGGACAGGTTTCCCACGTAAATGTTAATACTCATTCTGTTGCTCCTTTTCAAAAATCATCCTGGTACGCGCGACGAGGATGGCTTGGTAAACCGTAGTGCTGATACAGGCGTGTAAATTCGGTGGTGTCTTACGGCCGGCATTTTGAGGCACGGGCGGTCTGTTCCTGGGGTCTAAATTCTTGCATTACGCCCGTCGGTCTGATCAGCCGGGAGGGAAATACAAGTCACATGTCGTTATCTTTACTATAGTTAGGGCCTTTGATCTTGTCAAGAGATTTCGCTTTCCCCCTTGAGGCGTTGTGAATACTTTCAGTTGTGGTCCATGAGAACGTTGGCAATCGTACGGGCATCTATTATATTTCGCTGCGTTAAAGGTTCTGCTGGGGGGACCGTATGTATATGAAATCACCGCCTCGCCTTATGGAGACGCCTTGTAGCCGTCGGATCGGACACAAAAACATGAGAGGGTGAGATAAACCATGAAACCGTTGCAGACATTGTATCCTTGATGGACGCATTTACTGTAGTTCCCATGCCGGCTGCTCGATGAATGGCAGAGGTCAAGGAACCAACAGGTTTCGCCAAAAAGCTCATGGCCCCTTTGGACCTCCTGGAAGAAGTCGGCGGACTGTTTGCCAATGCTATTTTAGAAACCTCAACTTTCGCAGTTGGCGTGAAAGCAAGGCTTAATTTGTGACCTCAGAACTGGTAGATATCATTGAGGGGTGTCCTCCTGTATTGTGGCCTCTATTTCGATAGCACAGTAGTTTGCCGCCATACTTCGCCGCGAAAATTAAGAGATTGATTCTCGTGACAATTTGTTGGGCTGGCTGTAGATTAGTCTTGTCGTGGTCAGATTGTGGAAAACGACAGTGCAAAGGACTCGTTGCCGATGAAAATCCTAGTGGTGAACGGCAGCCCGCATGGAAAGAAGGGTAACACGAATTGAAAGTAACAATGCGAAATTGCATAATAATTATGACGATGTGCTTTGTGGGCGCTGTCATTCTTGGCTGCGAACAAAGAGGTCAGACCCGTCAACTGGTCCCGCCGGAAGTCGTGGTAAGCCATCCGACGAGCAAAGACGTGACGGAGTTTCTCGAGTTCACGGGGATCACAGCGGCGCTTGAGTCAGTGGAGATTCGGGCCCGAGTGAAGGGGTGGCTGCAAAGTGTCAATTTTCAACCCGGTGCGAAGGTTAAGAAGGGGGACTTGCTTTTCCTGATTGATCCTCGGATGTTCCAAGCAC
>CAINUH010000252.1 GCA_903853735.1 uncultured Desulfomonile sp.
ACAGAAGAATTAGCCATTCAGGATTATCGGTTAAATGTTATCTATAAAAAATGTATAATGAGATTTGCACTGCTGCAAGTCTTGTCACCGTAGGTATGTCCGGCCTTGCCGGACAAAATTCTGAGATATTCGGACGTTATTTTCGTCAACAGGTATAATTCCGAGAAAGGTCGAACTAGTGTGGACAACAATATGAGCAACAAGAACGGAAAATTGATACTGGTCACCGGGGGCGCAGGTTTCATCGGAAGCCACATTGTGGAAGGCCTTCTGGAGCAAGGCGACAGGGTGCGGGTTCTGGACAACTTCAGCACCGGCAAGATGGAGAATCTTGAAAGTCTCGGGAATGGCAAGCTGACGCCGGGAAAGGACTTGGAACTCATTAGAGGCGACATTCGTGATCTGAGCACAGTAGAGGCAGCCTGCATGGAAACAGACGGAATATTGCACCAAGCAGCCCTGGGCAGCGTCCCGAGGTCCGTGGAAGATCCTGCTACTACCCAAAGTGTCAACGTTGACGGCACACTGAATGTTTTTCTCGCTGCACGAACTCATAATGTGCCGAGAGTGGTTTATGCGTCCTCATCATCTGTCTACGGCGACAGTGAGAGACTCCCCAAGAAAGAGGGCACGGAAGGTCTGCCCTTGTCTCCCTATGCTCTTACCAAGAGAGTCAACGAGGATTACGGTCGTCTATTCAGTAGTCTTTATGGATTGGAGACGATAGGTCTACGATATTTCAACGTTTACGGACCACGACAAGATCCTACGTCCGAGTACGCCGCTGTTATTCCACGTTTTGTAACCGCACTGCTGCACGGACGTCAGCCGGCTATTTACGGCACCGGACAACAGAGCAGGGATTTTACCTATGTGAAGGACGTGGTGCTGGCAAACCTCATTGCCCTTGATGCTCCTCTCGAAGCCTGCGGCCGCGCCTATAACATCGGGCGGGGAGACCGCTCCACACTCTTGGAACTCATTGCGACTCTTAAGGATCTCCTGAATTCGGACATTGAACCTTTTCACACTGACCCTCGCGCTGGGGACGTCATGCATTCCTCCGCAGACACCGCGTTGGCTCGGGAAACCCTCGGTTTCGCAGCAACATCCGATCTTAGAACGGGACTAAGCAGGAGCATCGAATGGTATCGGATCCATCTGGTCTGAGGATGTGGGTGAATTTCCTCGATTCGCTCGATTTAGCGAAAAATGAAAACCCGGAGCGGGGTTAGGAAGGAAGCGCCGGGTTTTCTACCATGCACAGCCTAAAGCTGGTAGGTATCAAATAAAATAACATGAAGATAGGGCTAATGTCAAGAAATGACAGAACGAATTCTACCTAACAGCTCGATTGCGAATGAATTCCTACGACGTAATTCACACTTAGTAGCACAAGGGGATCAATATAACTGGGGAGCGTTTCTTGGAAGATCTGTGGTAATCGCAACAGGGATGCAGGATGCGACAAAAACAGAAACAGTCCGACCCTAACCCCTGTACCCTCAGCCGGACTGAAACCAATCCGGAACATTTCTGTCCCGGAAAAACCAATAAAGTTTATTGAACGAACCGAACATACATGCCCTCTGACTCTTTGTCAAACTAGAAAATACTTTAATTGAAATAGTTCAAAGATGTTAGCTACAGAGAGTGAAAAGCGCAAAGTCTTTCGCGATATATTCGCTCATTCCACTGGGATCACCTGCGGTAAGTCATAGTTACGAGGGGCAATACTTAAAAAGTCTTAATGATTTCGAGCAACGGACCTCGGAATTTTGCGCATACTGAATGGAT
>CAINUH010000253.1 GCA_903853735.1 uncultured Desulfomonile sp.
ATGATTACCTTCTGCCCGCCATCTCCAATAAGCACCCTGATCGGGATTAAGGTCAATTGCTATAGCAAATGAATGGGGACTTAACCTTTGAGTTCCTTCGATGATCCTCCAGTTCAGGGTACCACCCATGAGAATAACATACTTGGAAAGCTCGGGCTTTTCTTTTGATAAAATGGAGAGGTTCTTGTGAACTTTTTGTAAGGCATCAGCGGCGCTTTTCAATTATCTCGCGCCCATGATGGCTTCGATTTCTGTCTTGGGGGACTCGCTGCTGAATTCATCATAAACAGGCAACATGGCTTTTTTGAAGCTTCCACGGTCCACATCGCGCACCACATGTCGGTCATATGCTCCTTTTGTTGGGTCTCAGAACTCACTCAACTACCTCATAGTGGCGAACGACTTGATCGTATTCGATCATCATGTCGTGGACCTTCTGCGGAACCACGGCGGTTTCGACATCCGGGCCAGCGAACACGCGTATGGAATCAAGCGATGCCCACTGGGTAATGATGAGGAACTCAACCCCATCGGGTAGGTCACGACGAAGGATCGAGGCCCCCTTGAACCCTGCGAGTCTTCGGATGGAGGGGAACGTCTCGGCTCGAAGGTGTTCCACGTAGGTTTCTGCGTATGCTCGCTTAGCAAGGCCACGCCACTGACGAGAGATCATCGAATTTCTCCTTAGCTTTCAGACCGGCGGCAATGAGCCGGGTATGATCATTAAAAGGAATTCATAATTGGCACATTCAAATCTAAAAAAGTAAAGAGTGTCCCTATTCAGTCCTCCAATTGACTTGTATTTGGATGAATTTCAGCGGCGATGTATTGAGTGCCTTTGCGAGCCTATTGGCCATTTCTTTGCCAATAGGCCGTCTGCCGGTCTCCATTCCCGAAATGTGCTGTCGGGGAATCCCACCAACTTTGGCTCCAAGCGCCTCCTGGGTCAATCCGGCATTTTCCCGGTAAACCCGGAGAGCTTTGCCGGGTGTCAGTAACGGCTGCATTGATTTATACCAGTCGGTATCAACGATATTGACGATCTCATCTTCCTTGTCGTGGATAATTTGCAGATCACCATACTCGTCTTTCAGTGCCTTGATTATCCCGGCGGGGATATCCCCTTTCATTTTCAGATTAATACGGGGAGTTTTCGCGACTACCTGCATAATACACCTCAATTTCAATTGTTCCTTCGTTATGACGCCAACATGCAACCCACTTTCTGCTCAAATGGCAGTGATATTCGGTGATGGAGAGCTTGCTGTAGTTTGGCCATGAAGGTTGTGCTGGGCCATCTTCAACCAGGGCTTTGATAAGGAAGGCGAGTCGCTCTTGCTCTTTTACCGGCATTTTCTTGATGCCCTTGAGCACCCTACGCTTGACCGTCACCGTAAATTTCATATCTGACATGTAATCAATTGATGGTTACATGTCAAGGTTGATTTGTAAGGAAAATAGGTCTGTCCCGTCCCCCTTTTCCACAAAGGAGTGAAGGCGTTTCTGTTCAAAAGAGAGGAAAGCACCGTCTGACGAACGGCGCCTCCCCTGCCGTCAAGCGTTTGTATCGATTCACACTTCGATGCAGATTTTGCCGAAATGCGCACCGCTCGCCTCGTAACGAAATGCCTCGATCAGGTCTTGTAG
>CAINUH010000254.1 GCA_903853735.1 uncultured Desulfomonile sp.
CACAATAATTCGATAATATCTGAAAATCGAATGTTCGATTTTTCGAAGGACTTGGTCCAACCCATCTCTTAGCATGCCTGAAGAATCAGGAGTATTGAGAGATTTCAGCACCATGAAGAAAGCAGGGGTAAGAATCATGGCCAGGCAGTACGAGATCATTATACCCACTGACATTATGAATCCCAGTTGCCGAACCATAGGGATAGAGCCGATCATCAAGGTTCCAAAGCCTACTGCTGTTGTGGCCGAACAAATCAGGCACGGTCTAGCCAACCACCGGACAGTCTGCTTAATAGCGCCGGTCTTGTCTCTGACGGATTGGTGGAACTGATGGTATCGAACGAGCATGTGAATAACAATTTCTAGCGTCGTGAGAGGTATGAATCCGAAGGAAAGGGCCGTGGTCGAATTCAACGGGATTCCTAGGGCCGCCATGAGTCCCAGGACCCATACGACGCAGACGACGAGGATCACATTGGTGATAGCGGTCACTTTGAGGCTCTTGAAGATGTAGACAGATACCACTGTGGCAATGATCAAGCAGATAATCCCAAAGAAAACGCCGGTCTGAATGCTGTACTTGACTATCGCCTGCCGTATGAGCGGTGCTCCGACTATTCGATACTCTGTACCCTGTGGTATGTTGTCTCCGACTATCTGTTCAATATTCCCGACAAGTGATCGAATTACATCCGGGTCAAATTTATACTGGTCGTTTATCCGGACCAGTATCCCGAAGGTCTTGAGATCGTCGGACAGCAAGAAATCTGTTACGGGTAATGCCTTACGGATGTTATCCAGTTCTGATTTGTCCGGCAGTAGGGGTAAACCGTCGCTTGTGAGCAGGATGGGGTAGGTCCAATAGCGCTCGTTTCGCTGTTGGAGAATTCGAATGTTTGAAAGGCTGACCACCTCTACCACTTTGTCCAACTTTTCCAGCTTTTGAGTGATCATCTCCAGAACTGACAGGAATCCGGAATCTCCAGCCCCTCGGGCGTTCTTGATCGCCACAAGGATGAACTCCTCGTTTCCGAAAATTTCAGTATATTTTTCGTGTTGAAGGTACGCTTCTGAGGTGATATCCAGGCCGGACTTGAGGGTCGGATCTGTCGTCAGTCCAAGTGCTAGTATTGACAATAGTACGGTAGAGAAAACTATTACACCGACCAGTAATCGACGATGATCAACCACCACATCGAGGAAGTTCTTGTTTGAAAGATCCAGCTTATCTTTTACTTGCATGTATAGGTGCCTCAAGCGGCCTTACGCCCGCCGCTTTGAAAAAAGGAAGCAGCGGAACGATGACTGAACGTGCCCGTTCACGAGACGGGCGATTACCGATGATTCGCCGTGTGTCCACGTTACTATATGTGACGAGGGGACAATCGACAATAGCATACCGATCAATGGCCGGGCAAACTCATTTCATCTGAACGCCATTTCCCAATTACTGAATTGTCTCCGTGATTGAAATATGTTATATATGCCATGATTCGGCACTGACAGAGGAAAAATGAAAGACAGGATGTTTGGAGAATTGCCCAGAGTGCTTGATGGCGTTTCGGAGTTGTGGGTTTTCTCCAACTATCCTGAAGCCAAAAACATCATGTTGTCCGGCTTCGATCTCGAAGGCCCAATCTCGACCGAAGCCATGAATTTGGCGTTGAAGAACGTCTTGCGCGGTTTCCCGGAATTTTCGAGCGGCGTTAGGGAATCGAGGATCCAAGGGGAACGACGCCTGGTCTGGGTTTTAGATCCGGATTTCCAACCTCAACTACGACTGTCAAATCTGGAGACCTCTGATTCTTCACTCCCTTCTCAGCATTCGTTGCTTCTCCACCTCGGTCAGAGCCTGGAGAAGGATTGGGATCTC